>URFU01000160.1 GCA_900547125.1 uncultured Collinsella sp. | reverse complement strand
CGTTTGTCGCCGTCCTCGTTTGTGCCGTCGGCATCAACCTGACCCTAGAGTCGGTTACCAAGATCATCAAGCCCTCCCCCACCGCTTACACGTTCATTTCCCTTGCGGCACTGGCTACGTCCATGCTCGTTTAGCTCTGTATGGCCGCGTTCATCCGCACGCTGGGCAACCGCATCGACTCGGAGACGCTCATCGCCACGGCGCAGGACTCCAAAAACGATGTCATCACCTCGGGCTCGGTCTTGGCAGCGGCGCTTATTTCGCAAGCGACAGGCTTTGATCTCGATGGCTGGGCGGGCTTGGGCGTGGGCATCTTCATCTGCATCAGCGGCATGGGCCTGGTGCGCGACGCCATCAGCCCGCTGCTGGGACAAGCGCCCGACCCCAAGCTCGTCCAGGAAATCCGCGACAGGATTATGTCGTACCCCCAGGTCCTGGGCACACACGACCTCATGGTGCACGACTACGGCCCCGGCCGCCAGTTTGCCAGCGCACACGTGGAAATGCCCGGCGAGGGCGATGCCTTTGAGCACCACGAGATCCTGGACACCATCGAACACGACATCAAACGCCAGATGGGCATCGACATTACACTGCACTGCGACCCCATCGCAACAACCGGTGACGACCTGCGCGGCTGGGTCAAGCGCGGCGTAGCGCAGATCGACCCCACGCTTTCCATCCACGACCTGCACGAACACGATGGCTTTGTGTCATTTGACCTGGTGCGTCCCGACGGCATTGACATATCCGACGAGGAGCTGCTGGAGCTCGTCACGCGCATCGTGCACGAGCGCAGGCCCGATGCATCATGCGTCGTCACATTTGACTCGGGCTTTAGCTCGCCCGACCGTCCGGCAGAGCAGCTGTAGCCCCGCTCCGCTCGGCCGCTAGTTTCCCTGTGCGCCCGAAATGCCGTTTTGTAGGGCGTTCCAAGCATTGGTAGCCATATCGCCCAGATTCTGCGCGGTATCGCCGAGGTTCTGAGCTGTGTCGCCCAGCTGCTGGGCCTTATCTCCCAACTCCTGCGCCTTGTTGCTCAGGTCCTCCAGAGTATTGGAGCTCGAGCTGTCGGTACCGCTTTGGCCGCCGGACGAGTTGCCATAGCTGTTCTTGTGCGTGAGTTGAACCTCCAGGTTGCCGTTGTCGTTATAGTAGGCATTCGTAACAACCCAGTTGGAATCGATGACGGGCGTTGAGCCATCGTCGGTCAGGATCACGGCGTTCGAAAGGTCGGCTCCGCGCGACTTGAGGAGCTTCTTGGCGTTGGACCAGTACTGCCCCGGAATATCGCTCAGGTCGACAGTGCTAGACGAGGTGGACTCGGTTTGCTCGCCTGTGGTATCGGCCGTTGAACTCCCTCGCTTGTTGAGCATGCCCGACACGATGGCAAACACAATCGAGAGGGCAAAGAAGATCGCCAGCACAATGAGGATCTTCTTGATCACACTCGACGAACGCGACGGCGCCTCTTCCTCGTCCTCACCATATTGCGGAATCGACTTGGGGTACTCGCGATAGGGCTGGCGCGCATACGGATCGCGCGACTCATATCGAGGCTGGGCCTGTGCCGTGCGCGGCATATACGTCGTCTGCTGAGGCTGCGGAATAGGATTTTGCGGCAGGTTGTTATAAGCATCTGTCGCCGCATTGCCATACGGGTCCGGCGCCGCATTGCCATACGGGTCCTGCGGTGCATAATCAAACGGATCCCGTGGTGCATCGCCATAGCCCATAACCCGTGTGGGTGCGGCAGACGCCGGCGTCGCTTCGGGAGCAGCATTGCCGAGATTCGGCACTATACGGGTCGCATCGGCGCTGCCGTCAGCCTGTGCGGAACCATATCCGCCCATCACGGTCGTCTTGTCCTGGTCCATGCAACGTTCCCTTTCCGTCGCCTGTAAGCATCAAGTTATCCATGCATTCTACCCGCGCAAAAGCCTATGATGGGCAAAGGCCGTCGGTATCTACAAGACATGCGCGGGCCTAAGGATCAAAAAAGCCCCGCCGGGCCTTGGTAGGCGCGACGGGGCGGACAAGCGGCTATGAGCAGCAGGCTTAGAACAGGCCGGTGATGTTGCCGTCGTTGTCGACGTCGAT
>URFU01000159.1 GCA_900547125.1 uncultured Collinsella sp. | reverse complement strand
TTCTACAAGAGCGGCGAGGTCCCCGTGCGCGAGCTTGAGCGCTTCCATGCCGACGGTCGCAGCGGCGAGCTCAACCGTTACGTGATTCTCAAGCGCCTGTAGGCACCGACGACTCGCCGCCGAGCCGCACCGCGTCTTTCGGGCAAACTATGCCCACCCCTTTTTTCAACCCATTTACGGAACGTGCAGCTATGCGTTCCACACTTATGACCAAGGAGCCTCATGGGAGCCGTCCACGTTCGCACGCCTAAGAACTTTGTGCTTGAGGAGCGCCTGGAGCGCTACGCCGATGCGATTGAGACGAACCCCGAGGCCTATGCCGGAGATTGGCGCGAGGCTTGCGCGCCAGTTGGCAGCAAGCCCTTCGAACACCTTCACCTGGATCTTGGTTGTGGCAAGGGAACGTACCTTGTAGAGCGCGCGGCCCACGAGCCAAACACGCTCTTTATCGGCATGGACCAGGAGCCCATCTGCATCGCCTATGCCGCGCAGAAAATCTGCGAGCAGGAACTGACCAACGCACTCGTCCTGCCCCGAGGCGCCGCATCGCTGCCACAGCTGTTTGCCGCAGGCGAGCTCGATGCCATCACCATTAACTTTCCCACGCCGCAGCCCAAGGCCAAGTACGCTAAAAAACGACTCGTCCCTGTCGACCATCTGATGCTCTCCCGCCCGCTCTTATCCGCCGGCGCACCCGTCACACTGCGCACCGACAGCAAGCCGTTGCGCGATTACGCCCTGGGACAGTTTGCCGCGGCCGGCTACGATACGCTTTGGGTAAGCGACGACGTCCGCCGCGACCATCCCGAGCATCCCGAGACCGAGTACGAGTGCCGTACGCGCGAGATGGGTGCCGCTGTATATGGTATTTGCGCCACACCTGGAGCGCAGCCCAGCGATGAACAGCTCGCGGCGGGCCGCGCGCAGGAGCAAAGTCTTGCCTGCTACCTGCCCGACAACCTCGATGAGCTCACCTATGTACCTCTGGGCATGGAAGAAGCCGTCGAGAACTTTAAAAACCGCGCCCGCAAGGGCAAGAAGCGCCTGCCTCAGGAACGCTAGCACCGCACGCCCATTTCCTGCATTTTCTCGCGCGCTGCCGCTCCGCGCCGCCGCTACGCCATAATAGTTGGCGGACAATCGCGAGAGAAAGCAAACACATGGCACAGACCACGACAGATACCGCCGCCAGCACCGTCTCCGTCGCCGGCGCCGCCAGCTCATTCTCGGGCGGCACGGGAACCGAAGCCGAGTTTGGCTCGCTCGGCGCGCTCTCCCCCACCTGGTGGGAGCCCGAGGACGGCAGCGAGCCCGAACCATGGCTCACGCCCGATCAAGCCTTCGAACGTTTCTTTGAATGGACGAGCGATCGCGGCATTGAGCTGTGGGATCACCAAGAAGAGGCCCTCATGGACCTGGCAGCCGGCGATCACGTCATTTTAGGCACACCGACCGGATCGGGTAAATCGCTCGTCGCGCTGGGCATGCTCTTTATGGGCATGGCACAGGGCAAACGCTGTTATTACACGGCCCCCATCAAGGCCCTGGTCAGCGAAAAGTTCTTCGACCTTGTGCAGGTGCTCGGCCGCGATAACGTCGGCATGATCACCGGCGACACGCATATCAACACCAAGGCACCCGTCATCTGCTGCACGGCAGAGATCCTTGCCAACGATGCGCTGCGCGAGGGCGAGGACGCCGATGTGGGCTGCGTGGCCATGGACGAGTTCCACTACTTTGCCGACCCCGACCGCGGCTGGGCCTGGCAGGTGCCGCTGCTCACCCTGCCCCACACGCAGTTTATGCTCATGAGCGCCACGCTCGGCGATGTCACTGCCATCGCCGCCTCACTCGAGGAGCACACCGGCGCTACCTGTGACTTGGTCGTCGATGCCCCACGCCCCGTGCCGCTGAGCTACGACTACGTGACGACCTCGCTCGAGGGCACCGTCGAGCTCGCGATGCGTCGCGGCGAGGCCCCGCTCTATATCGTGCACTTTAGCCAGGATGCCGCACTTGCGACGGCACAGTCGCTCGCCAATTTTGGCATCGCCAGCAAGGAGCAGCGCGAAGCCATCAAAGACGCGGCAAAGGGGACGAGCTTCTCGACGGCCTTTGGCAAGATTCTCAAGCGCCTGCTTGGATGC
>URFU01000158.1 GCA_900547125.1 uncultured Collinsella sp. | reverse complement strand
GTCGGCTACGGGCTCGGCGTCCGGTCGCCCTGAGTCCGCTGCCTCGGCTTCCACAGGTGCGCCGTTCTCGCGCTCTTCATCGATCAAAAGCGCTTCACGCGTTTGCGCGGCGACGCTCCGAATGTGCCCCAGCTGGCTCAGGTCGATATCGATCTTGACGGGCTGGTGCGCGGCGTCCCACGAAAGCCATGCCACGATCTCGTCATCGATGATCTTAGCCAGATATTTGGGGACCTTCTCCTCCTTCAGGGGATGGGTGGGGTCTAGGGCCAGGCGCAGGCGTTGGTCGCAGGCGCGCATCATCTCACCGAGCTTGCTGCTTTTTTGTCTGCTGCCGTGGATGCGTATGCATTCCCAAAAGCCATTTTGGCAGCGGTAGATGTGAATGGGGTCTAGGCAATATTCGCAGTCCTCGTGGCGCTCGGGCGCAAAGAACACGGCCGAGGCAAACATGGTGTAGGGCATGGCCGTCTCCTCCCCAAACAAGCTCGCTACAATGCCGGTCTTTCGGTGCGTGTCATAGTAGCGCGCCATACGGACATACACGGCGCAAGCCACGTGGCGCAGGTCGCGGTGGTGGGAACGGTCGAGCCGTGAGTTATTCAGGTTGTACGTGGAGAGGGCGTTTATAGCGGTCATGAGTCGTTCCTCGCGCGCCTCGTCGGGCGGAAGGGGGAGCGTAGGCTCGGAGGTCTTGCGACGTTTGGGGGCCTGCCCGGACGGCACCGGTGCAGGCGCAAGGTCTCGAGCCGCACGCCGCAGCTCGATAAGGGCGTTATCGAACATGACGGTTTTAGAGTCGCGAAGCAGCTTGGGATCGAGCCCGTGGAAAACGGCGTAATCTTGCAGCCACACGCGTGCAAACCGGTCGATGCCGGGCTCGAAGGCGCGATAAGCATCCCAAAAGGCCTTGATCTTGCTAAAGCCGTCGAGCGGGTCATCTACGCCAATGCCGCAGATCAATTCATAGAGATACAGGAAGGCAAAGGACGTAGACGTTTCCTCGACGGTTCCGCGGCGCACTTGGGCACGCCAGGTAAAATAGCCACGCAACTGCCGATCGCTCATGGCGTTGTAGGTGGGAAAGTACGACTTGAATGTGCCGTTGTAGGGGCAGTCGTCCTCAAAGTCGGCCATCAGCAGGCCTTGGCGGTAGAAACGCTCGGCTTCCGAAAGCCAGCGACCCGCGCCGCCTTTGGGGTCATCCTGCCAGCGCGATATCTCGCGCATCTTGCGGTACTGGTCGGGAAGGAAATTCTGCATCTGACGACCGGTTTTGAGAATCGGCTCGTCAGCATAGACTTCGCTTGAGAAGCGGGCGGACTGATGGGTCCGGGCCTCGGCCATAATGCGCTCGATGAGCATCTTGATGTCCTGGTCGGCCACCGCTTCTCCTCTCCTAACGCAGCTTCGGTGACCTCATATCATAGCACAGCATCAAACAGGTGTTCGAGATACCGCTACGTAGATAGATTTAGAACAGGAGGGCGTAGATGACGGCTATGACAACGGAGGGGAGCATATTGGCTGTGCGGAAGGTCTGAGGACGGATGAGGTTGACGCCGACGCAGAAGATGAGCATAGACCCCACGAGCGATAGACTGTCGAGGGCGGCGGTGGCCATGATGGGGGAGAGCGCGCCGGCAAAGAGCGTAATCGTTCCCTGGAATACGGCAACGGGGAGGGCGGAGAAGATGCAGCCGCGGCCGAGTGAGGCCGTCATGGTGCAGACGATGATGCAGTCTAGCGCGCCCTTGAGGGCAAGCGTGGACCAGTCGCCGAGCAGGCCGTCTTGGATTGATCCCACGATAGCCATGGCACCGATGCAGACGGTCAGCGATGTCGAGACAAAGGCATTGGTGAACTCGTTGTCTCCCTCGCTGCCGGTTTTGCGCTTGAGCCATTCGCCCAGGTTTTCGATGCCGGCTTCCAGGTTTATGGCCTCGCCGATGAGCGAGCCAAGGGCAAACGAGACGATGAGCATGGTGGTGCCGGTGGTCGCCAGCGTTTTCCCGTCAATGACGAGCATCTTTTGCATGGTGCCACCCAGTCCGATAAACAGAACGCACAGTCCCGACGCTTTCATGAGCGTGTCTTGGATGCGGGGCGTGATAAAACGTACTCCTATAAGGCCCAACAGTCCGACAGCAATCAAAAGCGCAAAGTTGATGAACGTTC
>URFU01000157.1 GCA_900547125.1 uncultured Collinsella sp. | reverse complement strand
GGTCAAGAAGATTCCCCTCATCATTAAAGTGTACGCCGTCCTGTGCATCCTGTCCGGCGTGGGCACACTCCCGTCGGTCGCCGTCTTTATGTGGCAGGTCATCACCGCACTCATCAACGGCAACGCCGCCGCTAAACTCGGTGATAACACCCTGGTCGCGGTTGGCCTTATCGTCGCCGGCAGTATGCTCTCGGCGGCAAGCGCGATCATCTTGATCGTCTTTGGCCTGGACCTCATCAAGGACCAGCGGCGCAATGCCGCCCGCCTGTCTTACGTCCTCATCGCATTTACCGTCGTGGAGCTTTTAGTTGACGTGATGCTCCAGGGTATCGGACCCTTCCTGCTGCGCCCCGCCATTCAGCTCGGTATCCTCATTGCGCTGTCGGCCACCGTCGACCCCACGCTACGCCAGGAGCGCGAACTGCAGGGCCGTCTGCAAGAGATGCTCGACCGCGATGCCGCCGCCGAGGGGATGCTCGGCCGCGACGAAACCGGCGAGGGCTACATCAAGCTCAACTACTTCAACCTGTTCTGGGTGTTCCTCGTCTGCTGCGTGCTCGGCCTAATCGCCGAGGACATCTGGCACATGACGGTCGACGATCCCGGCGTCTACCAGGACCGCGCCGGCATGCTGTTTGGCCCCTTCAGCCCCATCTACGGCTTTGGTGCCGTGCTCATGACCATGGTGCTCAACCGCTTCTATAAAAAGAACCCCATCATCATTTTCCTGGTGAGCGCCCTGCTCGGCGCCAGCTTTGAGGTGTTCGTGGGCTGGTTTATGCAGACCGCGTTTGGCGTGGTCTCGTGGAGCTACTCGCACATAACGCTGTTCGGTATGCCCGACCCGCTCGTGGTCCTCACGGGCGGACGCACCTGCACGGGCTTCGCCTGTCTGTGGGGCCTGGGTGGCCTCATCTGGATCAAGCTGCTGCTGCCGAGGCTGCTCAAGCTCATCAACATGATTCCCTGGAAGAGTCGCTACTCGGCCACCGTCATCTTTACCGTTATCATGCTGGTAGACGGCGTCATGACACTGCAGTCGCTCGATTTCTGGTATCAGCGCGTGAACGGCACGGTCCAAGACATCCCCGTCGCACAGTTCTACGGCAAGTATTTCGATAACGAGTACATGGAAAACCGCTTCCAGAGCATGACCATGAGCCCCAAGGACGCCACCCGCGTGTAGCGCCCACCGCGCCCAAAACGCAAAATGCCCGCCGGTATCACACGTACCGGCGGGCATTTTTATAAACGAGCCTTCTATCGACGCAAGCCTCTACGCCTCACGCTCGACCTCACTCACGCACTCGCTCTTGATAGTGCCGACAAGCTTCTGAAGTGCGTCGACCACATGCGGGCGAATGTCTCCGCCAATGAGCACGAGCATGATGTCGTCGCCCACGGCGAGCTCGCCGCTCGCCAACCACACGCGCACGTAGCCGATACCCGGCATCGAGCGCGTCGCCTCGATAGCTGCCTGCACCTTATCGGCATCGAAGCCGAACACCATGCCGCCCACTCTGTGTCCAGGCGCCACGCCACCGGTCTCGACTCCGCGCACCTCGGCCTTTGGCGTTGCGCGCACCACGCCATTGTGTGTCAGGTACATGCCGCAGCCAGCCGCCGAAGCATCGGCCTTAGCCTCGCGAAGCCACGCATCGACCGAAGGCATCGATTTGCCACTTTCAAGCATCATTTCTCCTTTTTATCGTCGTCGAGTAGCTCATTTGGGACGGGGCTCTTTTAGCTACTCTCAACAATCTATTCCTCGACCGGCGTGAGCACCATGACTGCGCGCGTATTGCTAAATGACAGCGAACGACAGGTCACAAGCGTTACGACCTTGGTTGCCAAAGCGGCACGATCGGTGGCGTCACTCGCCACGGCAGAGGCACCGTCGAGCATCTCGGACAGGTAATTCTTCAGTCCGTCATCGCCCTCAAAGTTGGGCGTGCGCGCCTTGGCAAACGTGTCCTCGCCCACCTTGGTCGCCAGCAGGCGCAACTTATACGTCGCATCGCGCGAGATGTAGTACACGTATTCCATGCTGTCGAACGTCGCTTGATCGGTCGTATCCGAAATCACGTTGAACATCGAGCCGTCGTTCATGTGATGACCGTAAATCGTGGTCTGCTGATCCACCATGCCCGGCGCGGTGTCGTCGCTATCCAAGAAGATGGCTCCCGAGGCATTGGCGGTGCCGTCGAACAGCGTGTTGAGGTACTTGGAGTTGTTGTTGGTCTGTACCACGGGGTAGTTGATGTT
>URFU01000156.1 GCA_900547125.1 uncultured Collinsella sp. | reverse complement strand
TCGTCTGATTCCCGTCATCAATCTGGGCCGCGCCGCTGCCATCTTCTTTGTCATCTTTTTGTCCGACACCTACGTGGCGCTGTTGGGGTTTCTGGCGCTCACACTCGCGCTGGGAGCCTACGCCGGCGTCGTCGACCGTCTGCTCTCGCTACTCAAGCTGCTGATTCCGCTCGCGCTTATCATGCTGGTGCTTCAGCTGGCCTTTATGCGCGACGGCAACATGGTGTGGGGCTTTATCACCGACACGGGCCTCATTACCGGATCGAAGGCCTGCCTACGCCTGTTGGGCGTGGCACTGCCACTCATCCTTATGCTTATGGTGACCAAGCTCAACGACCTCGCCAACGCCTGCGTCGAGGTGCTGCACGTGCCATATCGCTATGCCTTCACCTTTACCACGGCACTGCGCTTTGTGCCGGTATTTGGCCAGGAAATGAACGCCATCATGGAGGCACAGACTGCACGCGGCGTCGAATACGACACTAAGAATCCCGTCAAGAAACTCAAGCTCATGCTGCCGCTGTGCGTGCCACTGCTCATCTCGAGCGTGGGCAAGACCGATGCCACCGCGCTTGCCGCCGAGCAGCGAGGTTTCTACCTGCGCACGCGTGCGAGCTCGTACAAGCGCTACCCCATCAAGGGCCTGGATATCGCCGTACTTATCGTCAGCATCGCCCTTATCGCCATCGGCTTCCTGTTCTAGTAATCGTTGACAGCAACCGACAAACGCAAAAGGCCTCGGCTCGCATCAAACGAGCCGAGGCCTTACTGTTTTCCCAGATAAAACCTGCCAAAAATAGACCTGTCCCTTTTTGGCAGGTCGAGGGCTACAGGCGGTAGGGGACGCCGCTGCGAATGATGGACTCGCGTACCAGGACATCCATCGCATCGAGGGTGATCTCGGGCATCTCGCGATACTTCTGCAACACCGAAAGCTCCGTGCAGGCCAGGATGACGCGGTCGCAGCCGCTACGGGCGAACTCCCACATCACGCGGTCAAACTTATCCATATCGGGTTCGCGCCCGGCCTTCACATCGTCGTAAATGAGCGACATCACGTCGGCCTGACGCTTTTCGCTGGGATAGACGACCTCAACGCCCGCGGTCTCACATTCGCACCCATAGACGTCTGCGCCCACGGTACCGTCGGTGCCCATGATGCCGATCTTGTGCACCGGCTCGGCCGGCATGCTCAGGTTGGGGTCGAACTCGCACTCCCCCATCACCGCGCCGGCCAGAGCATAGCGCACCGACTCACGCGGCATGTGAATAATCGGCACCTTCGTAAACGACTGGATCTGGTCGTAGAAGTAGTGTGACGTGTTGCAGGGAATCGCTATGTGCGCGCAGCCCAGCGATTCGAGCGCTTGGGCGCACTCCTTCATGGTCGCCAGCAGCTCGGCATGCTCGCCGGTCTTGATGGCCAGCGTGCGGTCGGGCATGGTCGACTTGGAAAGTACCACCATGTCGATATGCTCCTGATCGCACGTAGCCGCCGTATGACGTACCACCTGGTCGTAGTAATACGACGTGGCCTCGGCGCCCATGCCGCCGATAACTCCCAGCTTTTCCATCGCCGCCTCCTTGGTGACGCCCCGCAATTGCGCGTATCATACCCGCGCCCGCCCGATACATACCGGACGGGCGCCACGCTCGTCTACTTGTAATACGTCTTGAACAGCTTAAAGTGGCGCAGCTTGGTGTGCCACATGCGCAGCCAGCGGTTAAAGACAAAGTCGCCCTTCATAAACGAAGGATCGGCAGCCTTGCCCTCCTTGGCCAGACGATGCGCCTTCGCACGCAGCTCGGGGTCCTTGACATACTTGTCAACGACGCCCATGGGAACAACCATCCACAGAGCCTCATCCTGCGCCGTCACAAATTCCGGCTCAAACGGGCGGTTATAGACGTACTCATCCACCACGTATTTAGCAACGTTAAATCCACTATTGGTGACATAGTAATTACTGCGGCCCTGACGCGTGTTGAAGTCGAAGAACTTAAACGAGCCATCGCGCTCGTCGTACTTGACGTCGAAGTTGGAGAAGCCCGTAAATTTAAGGTCCTCAAGCAGCTTGCGCACGCCACCCATGAGCTCGTCGTTGGGCTCAGTGATGATGCAGGCATGGTTGCCTACACCATGGGGCTGATGCTCCTCGAGTAGCACGTGACCCAAGCACTTCATGCGAACCTTGCCGTTGCGGTCGGAATAGCTGGTGAGCACGCGCATGTACTCGTCGTTGCCGGGCACGCGGTCCTGCAAGATGAGATCATCGGTGTAGCCGCTGGCGTACACATC
>URFU01000155.1 GCA_900547125.1 uncultured Collinsella sp. | reverse complement strand
CCGCCCTGGCGGCCCCACCCGAGCGGGTTAGCGACCGTCGCCACCGAGCAGTGCCAGAACATCCTCGCGCGTAAACAGTGCCGATGAGATGCCGTCGCCGCCGAGCACGCTGTTGACCAGATCGCGCTTGGACTCCTGCATCTGCATAATGCGTTCCTCGATCGTGTCCTTGGCGATGAGTTTGTACACGGTCACGGTGTGCTGCTGGCCAATACGGTGGGCACGGTCGGTCGCTTGGTCCTGCGCCGCCACGTTCCACCACGGGTCGTAGTGGATGACCACGTCGGCAGCCGTCAAATTAAGGCCCACGCCGCCCGCCTTGAGCGAAATCAAGAACACCGGCACCTCGCCTGCCTGGAACTGCGCAACCATCTTGGCGCGGCTCTCCTTAGACGATGCGCCCGTGAGCTTAAGGAAGGCGATGTCCTCCTTGGCCAGGCGCTTGCCAATGATATCGAGCATGCCCGTAAACTGGCTGAACAGCAAGATGCGATGACCGCCGTCGAGTGCTCCGTGGACGAGCTCCATGCATGTATCGAGCTTGGCGCTTCCCGCCTTGTAGTCCGCATAGTGCAGATGCGGGTCGCAGCAGATCTGACGCAGCTTGGTGAGTTCGGCAAGTACCTTGAGCTTGTTTTTCTTAAACTCGGATGCCTCGCGGTGCTGAACCTGCTGGGCGATGCGGTCCTGGTTTGCCAGGTAGAGCTTGCGCTGCTCGCCGGTAAGCTGCGCCATCACCGTATCCTCGATCTTCTCGGGCAGGTCGGCCACCACCTCTTCCTTGACGCGACGCAGCACAAACGGCGATACGAGCGCCTGCAGACGAGCGGCACTATCGCCCTCGGCATGCTCGACGGGACTTTCAAAGCGCTTGGCAAATGAGTCGCGCGTGCCCAGAAGGCCCGGCATCAAAAAGTCGAAGATGCTCCAGAGCTCGGACAGGCGGTTTTCGATGGGCGTGCCCGTCAGGGCAAAGCGCACGCCGGCCGGCAGGCGCTTGGCGGCGCGCGCTACCTGCGTGAGCGGGTTTTTAATGTACTGGGCCTCGTCGAGCACCACGCGGGCAAAGTCCTGCTCGGCATACTCGTCGATATCGCGGCGCATGAGGTCATACGACGTCACGACCACGTTATGCTCGTCGGCTCCGGCTATCTGCACGCGGCGCTGCGCTTTGGCGCCCACAATGGCACACACATCGAGCGAAGGCGCAAAGCGCTCCAGCTCGGCGGTCCAGTTGTACACAAGCGACGCAGGACATACCACGAGCGTGGGCTTAGTGTCCCCCGCCTCCACGCGCGCCAGGATTTGTGCGATCATCTGCAGCGGTTTGCCTTGGCCCATATCGTCGGCCAAGATACCGCCGAGGCCCAGGTGCTCGAGCGAGCCGAGCCACTGGTAGCCGTCGACCTGATAGCCGCGCAGTGTGGCCTTGAGCGAGACTGGCACCGTAAAGTCCATCTTGCCGAGCGTGTCCAGGCGCTCGACGGTGCGGCGGAACGCGGCGTCGCGATCGGCCTCGAGCGCCGGCGTGCGCGCGAGCATGCTGTCGACAAAAAGGGTGCTCGACGCGGGAAGCGACACGCCGTCGAGCAGGTCGACAGCATCGACCCCCAGGTCCTCGGCAAGGCCAAACGCAGCGCGGGCACCTTCATCCAGGCGAACGATGTCGCCGGACGTAAGGCGCGCAAACGTTTGATGGCGCTTGTACGAATCGAGATAGACGGCAAGGTCCGCGGCCGAAAGCCCGCTCGCGCCCAGCTCGACATCGAGCAGATTGCTCTTAACGGTCGCACGAACCGAGAGCTTGGGCGCGGGGCGGACCGAGATCTGGCGCAGACGGTCGCTGAGCATGCTCTCACCCAGTTCGGACAGGGCAGACAGGCCCTCGGTCAGCAAGTGGAACAGGCGGGCGTCGTCGCGCTCCTCAAACGCCAGGCCGCCCTCGTAGAAATCGAAGTACAGGGCCGCCGTGTCCATAACGCGAAACTCCGCCACCTCGTCGCGGGGCGGCACACCGGGGCGCTGCTCTTCGAAGGGGCTGCCCGGAGCGCCCAGGCTAAAGAGATCCGCCGACCAATCGCCGTAGGTAACCGTAATTTTGCAGGTCACGAGCCCATCGTCGACGCCGATCGCCATAGCAAAGCTCGGCTCGGGTGCCACGGTATCGAGCGCGGCGGGCGCGGTGAGGTCGGTGTAGTCGCGCAAAATGGGCAGCGCCATACGGCAGAACTCACCCACCTGCTCGGCGGCAATATGGGCGGGCGTGCGGCACGGCAGCAAGCGCGACAAAAAAGGTGCGGCATGCTGAGCAAATGCAGCGTCGGTACGGCGCGCGCGGCGCGTGTCAACCAAGTAGGCGGCATCGCCCGACGCAAAGC
>URFU01000154.1 GCA_900547125.1 uncultured Collinsella sp. | reverse complement strand
GCGCGCCGACCGCTTTTTTGAAAATCTCTGAACCCCCCGTCGGCCCCGGCCGCCCGGCGGCATGCGAAGTCGATCGCGAGTTCCGCACGAGCCGGAGAGCACTTAATGTGCTCTCCGTGCGAGCAGGACTGCCCGAGCAGGCGACCTTATGCCCCGCCCCTCGGGACGACGAGCCACGTAAAGGAGCAGCCATGGCAGGCAAGCCGCAAACACTAGCTACGACCTCGGCATTCGAGATCTTGGGCCCCGTCATGGTCGGCCCCAGCTCGTCGCACACCGCCGGCGCCCTGCGCTGCGCCCAGGTTGCCGCCAGCCTGCTGGAAGGTCGCATCACCAAGGTCACCTTTGGCCTGTGGAACTCCTTTGCCCATACCTACCGCGGCCACGGCACCGACCGCGCGCTCGTCGCGGGCATCCTGGGGCTCGATACCGACGACGAGAACATCAAGCAAGCCTTTGACCTCGCACGGGACCAGGGCCTCGACTTTCACTTTGACATCAAGGGCGACGACGCCTCCATCCACCCCAACACCGTCGACATCGACATGGTCGATGACACGGGCGCCACGGCACAGGTCCGCGGTGAAAGCCTTGGCGGAGGCAAGATGCGCATCAGCCGCATCAACGGCGTCGGCGTCGACATCTCGGGCATGTATTCCACACTGTTTGTGGCGCACCAGGACGTCCCCGGCGTGCTCGCCGCGCTCACGAACCTGCTCGCCTACGCACACGTCAACATCGCCTTCTGCCGCACCTACCGCACCGAGGTGGGAGGCCAGGCTTATTCCGTCTTTGAGACCGACGGCGCTCCCGACGACACCGTCGTCCCCATGCTGCGCAAGCTCGACAATGTCGATTACGCCACGTTTATCGAGCTCCCGGGCTCGGCCTCGTCGCTCTCCCCCGGCGTCTCGGCCAAGGAGATCTTCGACGACGGCGAGCAGCTGCTCGATGCGTGCGCCGAGCTCGGCTTGAATATCGGTGCCGTCATGGCCGTGCGCGAGGCGCGTCTGACCGGCGAGGCCCATGCTATCGCAGCCATGCGCCGTGTGCTCGATGTCATGCGCGAGGAGACCACGGCCCCCATCGCCAATCCGCAGCGATCGCTCGGCGGGCTTATCGGCGGCGAGGCAAAACTTGTCGATGCCACCTGCCACAACGATTTGAGCGCAAGCCTGATGGGCTCCGTTCAGACCGATGCCGTGGCCCGCGCGATGGCCGTGCTCGAGCGCTCCGCCACCATGGGCGTGATCGTTGCCGCCCCCACGGCCGGCTCCGCGGGCGTCGTCCCCGGCTGCGTGCTGGCGCTCGCCGATCACCTCCAGCTCGACGACGAACAAGTCATGGATGCCCTCTACTGCGCCGCCGCCATCGGGCTCAACCTCACCACGAGTGCCTGCGTCGCCGGCGCCGAGGGCGGCTGCCAGGCCGAGGTTGGAAGCGCTGCCGCCATGGCCGCCGCCGCGTTGGTCCAGATGATGGGCGGCACGCCCGAGCAAGCTCTTGACGCCAGCTCCATCGCACTAAGCAACCTGTTGGGCCTCGTTTGCGACCCCGTCGGAGGCCTTGTCGAGGTGCCCTGCCAAAACCGCAACGCCATCGGCGTGGCCGCGGCCTTTAGCTCAGCGCAACTCGCCCTCGCCGGCATCAAGAGCCTGGTGCCGTTCGATCAGATGGCACACGTCATGCTCTCGGTGGGCCACGCACTGCCCGCCACGTTGCGCGAGACGGCCAAGGGCGGCGTCGCGCAGGCTCCGGCAGCACTTTCGGCGTGCGCAAAATGCGGAATATGCGGATAACGAGCAAAAGTGAACGATAGGTGGGACATATGTCCCACCTATCGTTTATCGCCACCGTTTTCGTAACACAAGCAACTGCGTAATCGCTATAATTCAAGCCCAGTTAAAACACGATGAGCAACAAGGCGAAACTCGAAGGAAATATACACGATGTCGCAAATCGACCGCAGCCAACTGATCCCCGATCCGCAACAGCCCAGCAGGCAGCCCGGAGGCATCCAATCGCCGCGTCCCATCGCGCCAGCCCATGGCGAACAGCACGGAGCGGCAAATACCTCCCCGCGTCCCAATCAGGGCCAGCATCAGCAGCGTCAGCAGCGTTCCACACATGGCGCCGGTCACAACCAGGGCCCTTCGCACACTCGAGTTTCCAACAACCGCGGCCCCGCCGACAACCGCTCCGCAAAGGGCAATAAGACGGGTGGCAAGACGGCGTTCTTCGTCGTCCTCGGCCTCGTCGCCATCGTCTATATCGTGGGCGTCGTGGCGTTTTCGCAGATTGCCTACCCCAACACCACCATCGCCGGCGTCGATATCTCATTTTCCAACGCCTCTTCCGCGGAAACCAAGGTCAACTCAGCGTGGAAGCACTACAAGCACACCGTTACGGGTGATGACTTTAGCTGGACCTATCAGCCCGAGTCCGATGAG
>URFU01000153.1 GCA_900547125.1 uncultured Collinsella sp. | reverse complement strand
TGGTGCGGCGTATAGGATTCGAACCTATGACGTTCTGATTCGTAGTCAGACCCTCTATCCAGCTGAGGTAACGCCGCGACTTGTTGATTATTATGCACATGGACTGAATAATCGTCAAGCGTTTTTCAAAAAAAGTTATTGAATTTGATTTTTACTCATTTTAATCACTTGATGCGATCCTCGACGCATCGCGATATAAAAAGCCCCCGTTTCCGGAGGCTTAAAACTCAATTGGTGCGGCGTATAGGATTCGAACCTATGACGTTCTGATTCGTAGTCAGACCCTCTATCCAGCTGAGGTAACGCCGCAGCGCAAGACATATAAAACCACTTTAGCTTATTGGAGTCAAGCACAATCTCAAACTTTTTTGTGGAACGCAGTTTTGTCATGCTGCTCCGCATATACCGTCGTTCCCCGTACGATCGATTGGCTTTTCGATCACGTCAAACTTAGCATCAAGTACCCTCAGGAGCGATCTCACCCGCTGGGCACAATCATAATCGGCAAACGAGATACTCAGCATGCGCGCGACCTGGTTGGAAGTCCCAACTCCATAGAATTGCTCCAGCGCCACAAGCCCCTCGTGCGCCACAAACGTCTCGACCACATGCGGCGACTCCTCAAAGCACCATTGTGTCAACGGACCCTCACTCGTCTGCTGAACCACCAGGCCGCCCATGCCAGACGGCTCACACGTTACAAGCAGGTACTCCCCGCCCTCGTCGCTCTCAAACAAAACCACCCGATCATCAAACAGCTCCATCGCGTCCCCTTTCTCTCGCTCTTATTTAGCAAAAGCATAGCAGGTAGATGGCTGTATACAGAACAGTTGTTCGTGTGTTTTCTATTGAGCTGTCCGCACGGCATGGTATGGACCTGCGCACGAAATAGGGCGCCCCCGAAGGAGCGCCCTTGCATATCCCCTATGCAGGCAAGTTACGCGACCGGCTCGATCTTCTCGAGGCCGCCCATGTAAGGACGCAGAACCTCGGGAATCGTGATGGTGCCGTCGGCGTTCTGGTAGTTCTCCAGAATGGCGGCCATGGTGCGGCCGGCCGGCAGGCCGGAACCATTGAGGGTGTGCAGGTAGCGCGAACCCTTGAAGTTCTCGGGGTCGCGATACTTGATGTTGGCGCGGCGAGCCTGGAAGTCACCGCAGTTGGAGCAGGAGCTGATTTCCTTGTAGGCGTTGTAGTTCGGTAGCCTAACCTCGATGTCGTAGGTCTGACGGGCAGAGAAGCCCAGATCGCCGGTGCACAGGCTAATCACGCGATACGGAAGGCCCAGCTGCTGCAGCAGGTACTCGGCCTCGGCGGTCATGCTCTCGAGCTCCTCGTCGGACTCCTCCGGCTTGGCAAACTTGACCATCTCGACCTTGTCGAACTCGTGCTGGCGGATGATGCCGCGGGTGTCGCGACCAGCGGAGCCGGCCTCCTCGCGGAAGCAGGGGGTGAAGGCGGTGTAGCGGCGCGGCAGGGTATCAGCATCGAGAACCTCGCCGGCGTGCAGGTTGGTAAGCACGACCTCGGCGGTGGGGATCAGGAAGTTGTCGCCCGAGACGTGATAGGCGTCGTCCTCGAACTTGGGCAGCTGACCCGTGCCAAACATGGTCTGGCGCTTGACGACGATGGGCGGCCACCACTCCTTAAAGCCACGGCTGGTGTGCGTGTCGAGGAAGAAGTTGATGAGGGCGCGCTCCAGACGGGCGCCGGCGCCGCCGAGAACGGTGAAGCGGCTGCCGGAGAGCTTGTTGCCACGCTCGAAGTCGAGGATGTCGAGGTCGGTACCCAGATCCCAGTGCGGCTTAAAGTCGAAATCGAACTCACGCGGGGTGCCCCAACGACGGCGCTCGATGTTCTCGTCCTCATCCTTGCCGTACGGCGTGGCCTCGCAAGGGATGTTGGGCAGGTGAGCCATGAAGTCGTACTGCTCCTGCTCGAGAGCGGTGCGGCGCTCGGCCAGACCGTCAATCTTCTCGTTGACGGCGCGCACGGCCTCCTTGGCGGCCTCGGCCTCGTCCTTCTTGCCCTCCTTCATCAGGGCGCCAATCTTCTTGGACTCGGCGTTACGCGTGGCCTGGAGCTCCTCGACCTCGGTGATGACGGCACGGCGCTCGTCGTCGAGCTCAAAGAACTTCTCGCGATCCCAAGACGTCTGGCGATTTGCCATGGCGGTATCGATGGCATCGGGGTTCTCGCGAACAAACTTGATATCAAGCATTAGATCCTCCGGCGATATACATTCCATTTAGGTTGCAACCTTGTACATGTATGGGCAAGTATATACTTATGAGCGTTTACGACCCAACTCTACTACGCAAGAAGGCACCCAATGGACGCAGTTTTTTCCTTATTGTTAGGCACCCGCACCGGTATTGCCATCCTTTTCGCCGGCGGCATCCTGCTATTTGCGATTCTTGCCTTTGTGATGGAGAAGCGCACCCATAAGATGTATGTCGACCGCGGCCCCAAGTCCGAGGACGATCAAGACGGCTTTTGGGACTAACCCGCCAAAAAGGGAC
>URFU01000152.1 GCA_900547125.1 uncultured Collinsella sp. | reverse complement strand
TGCCAGCGGCTTCGTCCCAATTAATGCCAACATCGATGATCGTCTGGCCCTCGCGAACCGCATCCGCGCCAATCGTGCGCGCGCGTCCAACGGCCGCAACCACAATATCAGCCGCACGGCACTCGGAAGCCAAGTCACGCGTATGCGTATGGCACGTCGTCACCGTGGCATTGCGCGCCGTAAGCATAGCTGCAACGGGGCGGCCAATTACCAGCGAGCGACCAACAACGGCAACCTTAGCTCCATCCAGCTCAACGCCGTAATGGTCCAGCAACGTCAGCACGGCCTCGGCCGTGCAAGGTGCAAAGCCCTCGCCTCGCCCCGAAAGCGTGGTAAGCAGCGAGGCCGACGTCATGGAGTCAACATCCTTGGTGGGATCGAGTGCCGCGGCAACCGCATCCTCGTCAAGCCCAGCGGGCAACGGGCGAAACATCAGGCAGCCATGAACAGCGGGGTCAGCATTGATGTCCTTAATAGCCGCCAGCAGCTCGTCCTGCGAAACATCGGCAGGAAGCAATACGCGGCGAGCCTCAATGCCAACCTTCTCGCAGCGCTTGAGGGCACCGCGCTCGTAGGATAGGTCGTCCTCGCGCTCGCCCACGCGAACGATGGCCAGCGTCGGCACGATGCCCTGTTCGCGCAGGGCGGCGCAGCGAGCAGCAAGCTCCTCGGTCAAAGCACGGGCAACGGGAGCACCCTTAAGCAGCTCTGCCATGGCTATCCCCTCTTCCTTGCGGCGTCGGCAGCACGGCGCGCCAGCGCATCGGCGCGCGGCAGCCACGTATCTAGTAGTTCATCGCACGCCGCCTCGAGCTCCTCGGCGCGCGCCCGGTCTTTCATGGATGTGGTGTTGGCAAAGAGCGTCAGGCTCGCACCCTGCATGGCGGCGCGGCAGAACACGGCACCGCACGCCACGTCGGACAGCAACTGGCGCGAACCCTTGTCGGCCATGTCCTCGAGCAGCGCCAGCGCGCGCCCGCAGGCATCCATGATCCGGTACGGCGGCATGGCCGCCACGCGCTTCGCGTCCTGATTCGCCGCGGGGCGAGCCGGGTCCTCGCGCGGAATACCGTATGCCGCAGACACCTGGCCGTATGCACGAACATCCTCGGCAACCAGACCCACTAGTTCCTGCGCCAACTCGTCTGCCTGGGCAAATGCACGCGTCAGATCGTCCGCCCGATCGCTAAGCGCGGGATTGGTCGCCCCGTAGCGTGCGACCATCCCACAAAGCGAGGCACCCAGCGCGCCCACAAAGGCACTCGCGCTACCGCCGCCGGGAACCGGCTCGCGCGCGGCCAGCGCCTCGGCAAACCCACGGCAGGTCTTGTCCATCATCTCTTGGCTCATACGCATGCACCTTCAAGTCATATAGATCGGTCGGGCGGCAACCGCCAGCCAACCGCATCAAACACGTAATGATGCTAAGTCTAGCCCATAAGCACATGAGCGTCAGCGCATCTGGCCATCGCGGATTTCTATGACGAACGATAGGCGTCGGCGCCGCAAACATGGGACACATGGCCCTCCTTTCGAGACATCCAGACGTCACAAACTGGGGCATATCTATAAACAAGGAACCTGTTGGGGCACGGCCGCGCAACGGCCACAAGCGATGAACGGAGGCATAAGCCGCACAGTACACAGAGACATCCGCCGCCAGCGCAATCAGTACCCCAACAGTATGCGGCGCCGTGATGTCACCGGCAGACAAGGAGGGCGCCACCATGAAGAAAAAGACCCTATCGATCCTTTCCCTTTGCATCGCCCTCTTTGCCGCGTTTGCCCTTGTCGGCTGCGGCGGGAGCGCATCGGGCGGGGGCGGCAGCGCCGCTAAGAGCGAAAGCAAAGAAAAGGCCCCCGTTGCCAAGAAGACTGACTTCATTTGGTTTAAGGTCGAGATGCCCGAGGGCGTTGGCGTAAGCGACTCCGCTGGCAAGAATGCCGACAGGGTCCAGCTCACCTTCCCCGAAGACGAGAACGGTTCGGCCGATCGCTTTATCCCCGTTTGGAAAAAAGCGCTGACGGCAGAGGAATCCCACGCCGACCAGGCAGAAAAGAAAGGTGATACGTTCCAGTGGAAGGATGGCGGGTCCGTCGAGTATAACGGCAGGACGTGGCTCGTCGGAACGTACGAGGACAACAGCGGCGTCTCAACCCTCCTCTTTACCGACGTTGAACCGGGAAGTGTCTACGTCCTTATCTCGAACTTCGATCTGCATAAGAAAGAAGCCGAGGCACTCCTCAACTCCATCGAGTTTCCCGACGACATGACGGAAGCGATTTCCGAGGCACGCGAAGTCGAGATTTCGAGCATCGAGATCAAGCATTAGAGGCTCTCACGCAGCATCGCATGCGCAGTCATTAAATGATCGGACGCCCAGCCAAGGGAGATCGGATCGGCCGGCCCTCCCCTCTTTTGCGCCCGGACATATTGCCACTTAACGGCGCAAATCCCGCCCTCAGAATGGGACACATGGCCCACTCTTACGAGTCACTCGCGCGTACAGTAAAGGCAGGTAATCCATGGACGGTTACAGTTCGAGGAGGACACGCCCATGAAAAAGA
>URFU01000151.1 GCA_900547125.1 uncultured Collinsella sp. | reverse complement strand
ACTGGATGGCACCGTTGCTGTAGATGTGTGCGGATCGGGTGCCTGCTCATTTGCCATTTGCGACACCGCCGCCACGGCCGAAAGGCTTGCCGACGCTGCCCTGCAAAACGGCTGGTGGTCCTGCGCGACGGAGCTCATTCCCAACACGGTTCGCATCGAAGTGCCAAAGAAGTAAAAATTTCTCTAGCACACGACGGAAATCTTTGTTACTATAGTCGAGCTAACGGGTTGTGGCTCAGTTTGGTAGAGCACTGCGTTCGGGACGCAGGGGTCGCTGGTTCAAATCCAGTCAACCCGACCAGAGCATGAGAAGGGACCGCTTCTTGCGGTCCCTTTTTTTAGCTATTGTTGTGATACCGCGGCACCCGCGGTATACTCATTCGAGCTTGTCTCGCTGTATTGTGGAGGTCTACATGTTTGGACTGAGGGCTCCTGAGCTCATCATTATTCTCGTCGTAGTCTTGATCATCTTCGGGCCTAAGAACCTGCCGAAGCTTGGCAAGTCCCTCGGCTCTACCGTTAAGAATATCCGCGAGGGTATGGAGGGCGACGATAAGGGCGAAACCAAGCAGGCCGAGGACGTTGTGGTCGAGGAGTCCAAGGAGGACAAGGAGATCGCAGAGCTCGAGGCCAAGCTCGCTGCTGCCAAGAAAAAGCAGGCAGAGGACAGCGACGCGGACGCAGAGTAGTCCCATCCCTTTGGGGTGAGCACCTGACCGGCTTGCCCGCAGGCTAGCCGGTCTTATTCGTTTTGTTGACAGTTGATCGTTACATCATAGTTGGGGAGATATCCGTATGGACGCAAGCCAGATCGTACTGACCGCTGAGGGCCGCCAGAAGCTCGTCGAGGAGCTCGCTTGGCGTGAGGGCGATTACGCCAAGGAGATCGTCGAGGACATCAAGGAAGCCCGCGCGTTTGGCGACCTTTCGGAGAACTCCGAGTACGATGCCGCCAAGGACAAGCAGGCCCAGAATGCTGCTCGCATTGCCGAGATTCAGGCTATTCTCGCCAACGCTCAGGTTGCTGCCACCACGGGCGATCTGACCGTCTCCATCGGTTCCACCGTTTCTCTGATCGATCCCAACGGTGAGGTCATGGAAGTCACGCTCGTCGGTACCACCGAGACCAACTCGCTCGAGCACAAGATCTCCAACGAGTCTCCGGTCGGTCACGCCATCATCGGTCACGGCGAGGGCGACTCCGTTGAGGTCGTTACGCCTTCTGGCAAGACCCGCGTCTACACCATCGCCAAGATCGCACGCTAGACCACGGTCCCGCGTAAAGGTATGTTTTCGCTCCCTGGGACCGAATCCTGGGGAGCGTTTTAGTTTGAGGAGCTAACTTATGGCAGAGAACCAGAACGTCGCCGATCTGGCCTCGACGCTCAACGACGAGCGCGCCTCGCGTCTGGCAAAGCGCGCCGCCCTGTTCGAGGCGGGCCAGAACCCCTATCCCGAGCACTCCGAGATCGAGGACTATGTCGTCGACATTGAGGCCAAATATGCCGATCTTGCCGATGGCGAGGATACTGAGGACGTCGTGAAGATCGGCGGCCGCGTGGTCGCCAAGCGTGGCCAGGGCAAGATCATGTTTATCGTCGTGCGTGACGCTACCGCCGAGATTCAGCTGTTCTGCCGCATCAACGCACTCGGCGAGGAAGTTTTCGCTGCAATGAAAGACCTCGACGTGGGCGACTGGATCGGCGTTCACGGCACCATGATGCGCACGAAGCGCGGGCAGCTCTCCGTCGCCGTCACGGGCTACGAGCTTCTGTCCAAGTCGTTGCGCCCGTTGCCGGAGAAGTTCCACGGATTGGCAGACAAGGATACGCGCTATCGCCAGCGCTATGTCGACCTTGTTATGAATCCCGAGGTCAAGAGCACGTTCGAGAAGCGTTTCAAGATCGTGGCGGCCATCCGTCGCTACATGGAACAGCAGGGCTTCTACGAGGTCGAGACGCCGTTTCTGCATCCTATCTTTGGCGGCGCTAACGCAAAGCCGTTCGTCACGCACTTCAACGCGCTCGACCGCGACTACTTCCTGCGCATCGCGACCGAGCTGCCCCTGAAGCGCCTGCTCGTGGGTGGTTTCGAGAAGGTTTTCGAAATCGGTCGCCAGTTCCGCAACGAGGGCATGGACCCGTACCACAACCCCGAGTTCACCACGATGGAGGCCTATCAGGCGTTCTCCGACCTCGACGGTATGATGGAGCTTACGCAAGGCTTCATCCAAGCCGCCGCCATGGAGGCTTGCGGTACGCTACAGGTTACCTACCAGGGCACCGAGATCGACCTGTCGGGCGAATGGCGCCGTGCGACCATGATGGAGCTCGCGAGCGAGCATGCGGGCGAGGAAGTGTCCTTCGACCGCACGCGCGAAGAGCTCGTCGCCATCCTGGAGAAAAACGGCGGACATGCGGAAGACGCATGGGGCAAGGGCAAGCTCATCAGCGAGATCTTCGAGGCTGTTGCCGAGGAGAAGCTCGTGCAGCCCACCTTCGTGTGCGACCATCCGCTCGAGATTTCCCCGCTCGCGAAGAAGAAGGATGACAACCCTGAGCTCACCGAGCGATTCGAGCTGTTCATCTGCGGACACGAGTACGCGAACGCCTTCAACGAGCTGAACGACCCCGTTGACCAGGCCGAGCGTTTCCGCGCGCAGGTCGAGGCGAAGGATATGGGCGACGACGAGGCAATGGGCTACGACGCCGACTACATCCTCGCACTCGAGTCCGGCATGCAGCCGGCGGGCGGCGTGGGTGTGGGCAT
>URFU01000150.1 GCA_900547125.1 uncultured Collinsella sp. | reverse complement strand
CATCTTAAAGCTGTTTCCGTATCTGTTTGGAATGGGGATCGGAATTATCTGCCTTTCCTTTATGATCGGTTATCTTTTTGAGAATTTTCCGTTCCAGACCGCGATGCTTTTTATCGGACTGATTTTCGGCGGCGTGCCGCTCATCTGGCGCAAGGTGTCCAGGGGATATCCGAAGGTGCCGGAACTGGCTCTGTTTTTGGGATTCTTCTGCCTGATGATTGGAATGCAGTTCCTTGGAAAAGGCAGCGAACAGGTTCTTGCCGCCGGTCCTGGGACGGCAGTGAAGCTTTTTGCGGTGGGGCTGGCTGCCGCGGCTACGATGGTCATTCCGGGGGTGAGCGGTTCGATGCTTTTGATGGCGCTCGGATATTACACGCCGGTCATTGACCATATCAATGCGTTCGTTGTGGCGGTGGTCATGCTGGATGCCGGGACGGCGTGGTACTGTCTTGTCCGTAGTTTTAGATCTTAATGTGCCTTTCGGCTCGTGCGGAACTTGCAGCGAGTAAAGGTAAGAACGCCCCGCCACATCGTTAACTCGCATGATGATAGCAAATACGACAAGCGAGATGCCTGCGACTTGCAGGCATCTCGCTTTATCTAAATAACGTGGCTGAGAATCAACCTTTGATATGCAGCTCTTACCTTATCGATAGGAAACGCTCTGCTGCGAATCTTTCACGACAACGTCGTGGGCGCCGCCTTCGACGATGGAGGTAGAGCTGACCAGCGTTAGGCGCGCCTTTTCCTGGAGCTCGGGAATCGAGAGGGCACCGCAGTTGCACATCGTGGACTTGACCTTGTAGAGAGTGCCGCCCACACCGTCCTTGAGGGAGCCGGCGTAGGGAACGTAGGAGTCGACGCCCTCGACGAAGCTGAGCTTCGCGGCGCCGCCCAGGTCGTAGCGCTGCCAATTGCGGGCACGCGCGGAACCCTCGCCCCAGTACTCCTTCATGTACTGACCGTTCACATTGACGCGCTCGGTCGGGCTCTCGTCAAAGCGGGCGAAGTAGCGGCCCAGCATCATAAAGTCGGCACCCATGGCAAGGGCGAGCGTCATGTGGTAGTCGTAGACGATGCCACCGTCGGAGCACACGGGCACGTAGACGCCGGTCTCCTCGTAGTACTCGTCGCGAGCGCGGCAGACATCGATCAGCGCGGTGGCCTGGCCACGGCCGATGCCCTTGGTCTCACGGGTGATGCAGATGGAGCCACCGCCGATACCGACCTTGATGAAGTCGGCACCGCAGTCCGCCAAAAAGCGGAAGCCCTCGGCGTCGACGACGTTACCGGCACCGACCTTGACGTCCTCGCCGTAGTTGGCGCGGATCCACTCGATGGTGCGCTTCTGCCACTCGCTGAAGCCCTCGGAGGAGTCGATGCACAGGACATCGGCACCGGCCTCGATGAGCAGCGGCACGCGCTCGGCATAGTCGCGGGTGTTGATGCCGGCGCCGACCATGTAGCGCTTGTCGTTATCGAGCATCTCGTTGGGATTGGTCTTGTGGCTGTCGTAGTCCTTGCGGAAGACGATGCCCATGAGGTGATCATTGTCGTCGACGATGGGCAGGGCGTTGAGCTTGTTGTCCCAGATGACGTCGTTGGCAACCTTGAGGCTGATGTTCTTGTCGCCCACGATGAGCTGCTCACGCGGGGTCATGAACTCGGAGACCTTCGTCTGGTGGTCATCGCGACTGGGACGATAGTCACGGCTGGTGACGATGCCCAGGAGCTTACCCTTGGGAGTGCCGTCGTCGGTAACTGGCATGGTGGAGTGACCGGTCTTCTCCTTGAGCTCGATGACCTGCTCCATGGTCATATCGGGGGTCAGCGTGGAATCGGACTGGACGAAGCCGGCCTTGTGATCCTTGACGGCCTTGACCATAGCGGCCTCGGACTCGGCGCTCTGGGAACCGTAAATGAAGGACAGACCACCCTCGGTAGCGAGCGCGACACCCATGTCGACGCCCGAGACGGACTGCATGATGGCGGAAACCATGGGGATGTTCAGGGTGATTGCCGGCTTCTCACCGCGCTTAAAGCGGGTTAGCGGCGTCTTAAGAGAGACGTTGTTGGGGATGCACTGCGAGGACGAGTAACCAGGGACCAGCAGATACTCCGAAAACGTGTGGGACTCACCGGGAAAGAACGTAGCCATGTTTCTCCTTTTTCCATGCGACCGGTCGGCTGCAGGCCTCGTAGGACCCAGCCCAACCTTGGGCGCCCAATACTGGGGAAGTATCTTAACGCACTTTGACTGCTACAATGCATGATTTAAGAAGAGCACACGAGGGTTTGACGCTGGCATTGCGTTTGCCCAGCAAACACTTTAGCGGGGAGACGTGGAGCGTATGAAGTACAAGACGACAGCAAAGCTGGTCATTCAAGCGTGCGACAAGGATCTGCCGGGCGTCTTCGGCCACGGCTGTGTCTTGCTGCTGCAAGGTATCGCCCGCGAGCACTCACTCAACCGTGCCGCCAAGGGCATGGGCATGGCGTATTCCAAGGCCTGGCGCATTGTGAACGAAGCCGAAGGCCAGCTGGGCTGCAAGCTCATCGAGCGCGACGGCGCCCGCGGATCCACCCTCACCCCCGCCGGCGAGCGAGCCATCAAAGCCTACGAAACCCTGCAGGCCGACATAAACCAGGTCATTGCTACCAAAGCCAACGACCTCATCGCAAGTATCAACAAATGATCCCTTGGGGACGGAGGAAAACGGATCACTCAGTCAGAACGACCCCTCGAGTGATCCGTTTTCCTCCGTACCCAAGGGATCATTTTCGGAGTGAGTTATCTAGGGTGGCGGC
>URFU01000149.1 GCA_900547125.1 uncultured Collinsella sp. | reverse complement strand
GCGCTTGCGCACGTCGCCTTCGGCGGCCTCTAGTTGCGCAACTTCGCGCTCGGTCTCGGTATGCTCGGCCTAGTCGCGTGCCAAGGACCCGGCGAGCGATTCGGTGATCTCGGGGTGGTCGTGCACCTCGGTCGCCTGCTCGATAATCGACTGCGCATGCGCGGCATCTGCCCGGGCGTTTGCGATGGCCTGCTCTTGCTCGCGGCGTGCCTTGTCCTGCGTGGCGATCTTTTCGCGCAGCTCGCGCTGACGCGTCGCAGCGGCGGTCTTAGCCGTCTGAAGCTCGTCGCGCGCGGCATCCGCTTCAGCCGTTACGGCCTGGTGCGCGCGCTTGGCGTCGGCGATGGGGTCCTGTGCCTGCTCGACGGCCTGCTCGGCGGCGGCAAGTGAATGCTCAAGATCGGCGGTCACGCGCGGAATGTCTTCCTCGGCCTTGCGGAGGGCGTCGGCAGCGTCGGAGATTTGCATAGACAACTCGCTGGTGCGCACGGTGTAATTGGCGGGATTTGCCGAAGGGTTGCGCTGAAGCTCGGCATACTCGCGACGCAAGGTCTCGAGCTGTGCGCGCGTAGCATCGGCAGTCTGTCGTGCGGCGGCGACACCGGTATCGCGCTCAGCCTTCACTTTGTCGCGGATGCGCTTGGAATCCTCAAGGCGACGAACCAGGCGGTTGCCGGTCTCGCGCGAGCTCGCCTCGCGAGCTTCCACGGCGTCGAGTGCAGCCTTCAGGCGGAGTTCGGTCGCATCGTCCTCTGCCTTCATTTGCTCGAGCTGGCCCTTGAGCTCAGTTGCTTTGGCGGCATGGGCGTCGCGGCCAATCTCGGCTGCCGCAGCGGCCTTTTGTGCCGTGGCGATTGCCTGACGCTGGTCGGCGATGATCTGATCGTAGCGGCCTGCGATGTCCTGGCGCGTCTCGAGCTCCTCTGCCTGGTCGGCGATGCGCTGCTCAAGCTCGGCTAAATGGGCGCGGGCATCGGCGAGTGCCTTCTTGGCGGCGTTCATCTCGCGCATGGCCGACGCGCCCTGGGCGATAAAAGTGCCCACGGCGTTAGCGGTGTTCGAGACGGCGCTCCCCAGGTCGCGGCTCGTGGCGGGAGCATGCGGGGTGGTCGGGTGCGCGGCCTTGGCGGCATTCGCATCGGCAGTCTGCGGCGCGGCGATATTGCCGGTGCCGCCTTCGATCACGGAAAAGCCCGCTGCGTGCGGGTCGACCGCGTCCGCGCCGATCGTGGGGTGCTCGAGTTGCAGGAACGAGGGCATGGTACTGCCCTGGTCGGCAACCGGGGTCTCGCCGGGCACAAACGTCGAGGCAGCCTCGGCGGCTTCCTCTTCCTCAGCGTCGACATCGGCATCGGCGACGGCGTCCTTCATCGCTTTGACGGCATCCATCATGGAGTCCATGACGGCGTCGAGCTCTTCTTCCGAAGACACCTCGATGGGGCCCGCTGGTTGCGGAGCGTTCTCAGCCTTGGACTCAGTATCGCTCGGGTCCGGCTGCTCTAGCTGCTCTTCTTTGTCTTGCTCTGCGGCGACATTTGCGTCTGCGACCTCGCCTGCGGCGGCAGGAGCCTCCTCGACGGCGGCATCAATGCTGCCATCGCTGCTGGTAGAAGTATCGCAGTCGTCAATGGTGTCTGCGGAATCATCAATATGCTGTTGAGTCTGGGGGTCCAGCTCGTCTGTCATAGGCATGTGCTCCTCATCGTTGTTTGTCACCCTATGATAAAGTCTCGCGCCGACATCCCGCGCCCCGCAGCAAAGTTTCAAAACGTGTTCGATGACTCGTCGTGTTAACAAAATCTCGGCCGCTCTATCCAATTTCTACTTGACATTCCCTTCGCCGAAAGACGTTGCGCCGTTCGCCTGCCATGGGCTTTATTTTTCACTTGAAGAAGCTAAAGTTGCATTTCAGCTTTTGGCGCGTTTATTTTGGATGCGCGCAGTCGGCGGGCGTGCCCGTCGCGATTTTGAAAGGACTTCGTATGGGACTTTTCACTGGTAAGACCGTGATCGTCACCGGCGGCGGCAAGGCCACGCTCAAGGACGGCTCCGCTGGCTCCATCGGCTACGGCATCGATATCGCTTTTGCCAAGGAGGGCGCGAACCTCGTTATCACCGGTCGTAACGTTGCTAAGCTCGAGGCTGCCAAGGAGTCTCTCGAGGCTGAGTACGGCGTCAAGGTTCTGCCTGTTCGGGCCGATGTTTCTGCCGGCCAGGACAACGAGGCCGTCGTACAGAACGTTATCGACAAGGCGATTGAGGAGTTCGGCCGCATCGACGCCGTCGTCAACAACGCTCAGGCCAGTGCCTCGGGCGTGACCATCGCCGACCACACCATGGACCAGTTTAACCTGGCTATTTACTCCGGCCTGTACGCCACCTACCTGTACATGCAGAAGGCCTATCCGCACCTGAAGGAGACCAAGGGCTCCGTGGTCAACTTTGCTTCGGGCGCCGGCCTGTTTGGCAACTATGGCCAGTGCAGCTATGCTGCCGCTAAGGAGGGCATCCGCGGCCTGACCCGCGTCGCCGCCAACGAGTGGGGCAAGGACGGCATCAACGTCAACATCGTGTGCCCGCTTGCCTGGACTGCTGCGCTCGAGAACTTCCAGGATGCCTATCCCGAGGCGTTCAAGGCCAACGTCCACATGCCGCCGGCGGGCCATTACGGCGACGTCGAGAAGGAGATCGGCCGCGTGGTCGTTCAGCTTTGCGGTCCCGACTTTAAGTACATGAACGGCGAGACCGTCACCCTCGAGGGCGGCATGGGCCAGCGGCCGTAGGAGTTACGGCGTTTTACCAAACGCCGTAACGGGCCGACGCTGCGCGGGCCGCATTTGGACAATCTGACGTTCAACTTCAAGGGCGCGACCAGAAGGTCAGCGCCCTTT
>URFU01000148.1 GCA_900547125.1 uncultured Collinsella sp. | reverse complement strand
GCACTGCATGTATTCGTACCTCGGTCGAGGCGCGGGAGTTAATAATACGCGGATCTTTTTAGCCCGCGGGCGTGCACGCTGGCAGGCGGGCGAAGCCGGTGCGGATCCGCGCAGCGGATGCGCGGAATCCTATACGCCGCACCAATTGAACTTGAAGCCTCCGGCAACGGGGGCTTTTCTTTTACGTAAGCACCGCATGGATTCGAACCTCGGTCGAGGCGCGGGCGTAAAGCGGACTATTTCCTGTCGACTCGTGTAAGATTTCGAGTAGGTGTCGCGGCCCATCCGTGACCACTCCTTCTTCAAGCGACCGATCAGGGTGATACTTCGTGGCAGAGCGTCCGACATACAAGCTCAGGTTTCTCGATCCCAAGAAGCGCTTTCCGGCGATGCCCGAGCAGCCTGCGGGGCGCTCATATGGCGTGGTCTGGAAACTCTTTGGCGAGGACCCGCATGAATCATGCTATGTCGTCGAATTCGTCGGCAAAAGCCATGTGTCGCTTTTGGGCTACGTGAGCGTTTCGGGTGAGGTCTATAAGGTGGACCGTCCCGTTAACGAAGTATCGCTGCCCGACGATCCCGACATGCAGCTGATTCTTGACGAGTCCGATTCCAACATCGGTGAGATTGCAGTCAGGGGTACCGATGGGACGATGCGCTCCCGGGCGCGAGTCATCGGCTCTCCCGAAGGCCCCATGCGCGAGCAGTCCGACCACGAGACATGGAATTCGACCCGCGCCCTTCCTTACGGCGAGTTCATGGCCTCGATGTTCTTGCGCTACGTGATATTTGCCAACTCCGAAAGCGCTATTGCGAACACGGCGGGCGTCGACGGTCTCGATGCGGACATGCAAAACGTTGTCGACAAAATAAAGCTCGTAAAGTTGCCCGAGCCGGTCGAGGTGTTTTTGGGCTTTAACACGGCACCGCTACCTGACGCTATCGAGACGCTGCTCTACCGTGTCGACCATGCCGAGAATCCGAGCGGTATCGAGCGTTATGCGGCCGCCCTTATGAGCGAGGTCGACTTGCCCCGACTGCGCACCATCGCCGCCAAGTCCGAGATGAGCCTGGCTCGCATCGATCGCTCAAAGCTTTTCTATCTCAATTTTGATCGTAGCCTGCTGGACCAGGACGAGATTGACATGCTGCTTGCCATCGAGTGCCGTCTCAACCGCCTCTCTGGCATCCTCGAGCGCATCGGGGCCGGATTGGCCCCTGCGGCATCCTCGCCGAGCCTTGAGGGCTGCGCGCTCTTTGATGCGTGGCATATCGCCAAGACGACCAACGATGTTCCCCGACTGCTCGATACGGCCTCGAGCGATAACCCGTGGGGCAAACCGGGTACGGTGGCTTGCCAGCCGGGCGGTGAGTGGGATGTGCGTACCCGCTTCGCGCGTATTGTCGAGGCGCTTAACGTGGTCACACGGCTCGACTATACCTATCGGGCAAACGTTGCCGAGGGGATTATGCTCGTTCGATTTGGGCACTCTGTCGTGGATGCCATGCCGCAACGTGAATACGACGCCCAGGATGACGTCTGGCGCGAGTTGGACGAGGACGCGCGTGCGATTTGGGCTGCGGAGCACGACGCGCGCGTGGCGCTTACGCTTGCGGCGGCGTGTTTTGCCGCAGGTGCCTGCATTGCGCGCTGCTATGTTCAGATTGCGGCTCCCGACGGCGAGCGGGGCGAGCGCGTCATTGCAACATATTCCTTTGGGCGTGCGGCCTATCTGGCCAATTGCGTGCCTGTCGCCAAGGATCTTGAGAGCATGGACATGGACGATATGCCGTGCAAGCGCATGCTTGAGGCATATGAGTCGGACGCGCCGGATGCGATTGAGCCTGCGGAGGTTCACGCTCGCCCGCGTGACGACCACCGTTCGCTGCCGCCGGCGTTGCGCGACCTGCTGCTTGCCGATACGGCTGATGAGCTCGAGGTCATGGAGATGGACGATGACCCGTATGTGGCGCGCGTCGTTGAGTTGCGCGAGCAGGCCAAAGTTGACCGTGCAAGTGCGTTTGAGGGCTTTTCCCGTCTTGTTGAGGAGCTGGAGGCTAAGTGCACCGTTGCCGAGCTTTTGGCAACGGGTCCGGTCCAGACGCAGTTTTGCGACAACCAGCTGGTACGCATGGTGCTGCCGGTAATGGAGGAAGATCGCTCGGTGCGCATCCTGCGCGCTCCCGACGCGCTCTACTTTGCTCAGCACGAGATCTGCAGTTATTACGCCGATCAGGAGGATTTTGAACGGGCGCTACCCGAGGTGCGCCGTCTTTACGATTTGGCACGCTCTTCTATGCAGTCGCATTTTGCGCTCATCAATGTGTTGGCGCGCCTGGAACGCTTTGACGAGATTATCGAGGTGGCGCGCCACGGCCTGCGCATCGCCAGCGACCGTTCCGCAATCGGCTATCTGTTCTATCGCCTGGCGTTTGCCTATTGGAACTGCGACCAGCTCGAGCTCGCGTTGGCGTGCTACCGCCTCGTGCCGCGCGGCGAGGAGTCGGGTAGCAGCGCGCTGGAGGAAATGCAGGGCCTTATGAACGAGATGGGTGTCAATGAGCCTCCGACGTTTGAGGAAGCGGTTGAGACCATCCGTAAGGCCGGGCTCGAGTTACCTCCCGTGACCGCCGTGACCAACCAGCTGGCAGATGCCGCTGTGCAACTGGTCGACAACGGCTTCTTTTTCCTAGCGCGCGTCTGCATCTTCCAAATGTGGCGCACCATGGGCAACGACGAGCTCGGCTCCCTCAACCGCTCGCTGGGGTAGGCGAAGCTTTCAAGAAGGAAAGGCTGCTAGGCAATTAGAAAATTTCCTCTTGCTCATCCTTGGCTGTTTGGTTACTATAGAACGGCTGTTACGGAGAGCTGACCGAGAGGCCGAAGGTGCTCGCCTGCTAAGCGAGTA
>URFU01000147.1 GCA_900547125.1 uncultured Collinsella sp. | reverse complement strand
GAACAAGTTCGACACCGCCGAGGTCGAGCTGCCGTTCAGCGACCCCGAGTTCCGCAAGATCGTCTCCCCGATGGTCATCTACACCATCACCGAGCGCCTGAGCTGCCATCTCGAGCACGTCCGCAACCACCCGCTCACCACGCGTCGTTACTATCACCAGATGAACTACTAATCCTCTCAAATTGCTGCGGTTGTCTGCAGGCGAGCTGCGCAGAATGCCTCGCCTGCAGACCTGTTTCTGGGGTTGATCGAAATGGTTGTCCAGTATCTTCTAGTTGCACTGGTCGCATTTATTGCGTCCATGGACGAGCAATTATTTGGCATTACGATGCTTGGTCGTCCGCTGTTTACGAGCCTGTTTGTCGGCTTGATCCTTGGCGATGTCCAGCAGGGCGTTATCGTCGGCGCTGCTTTGGAGTCCATGTTCATGGGCGCCATCATGGTCGGCGCGGCGGTTCCTCCCGAGGTCTATGCCTCCGGCGTGCTTGGCTGCGCGTTTGCCGTCATTACGGGTACGGGCACGGCAACTGCCGTCGCGCTCGCCCTTCCCGTCTCCGTCTTCCTTCAGGTGTGGCGCAACTTCTGCTACGCCGTTCCGGGTGCCTTTGCCTGCAAGAAGATTGAGACCGCTCTGGCAAATCGTGATCTTGCCAAGGCGAATCTGTACCATCTGACCATCGTGCCGCTGTCGATTGGCATTCCGTCTGCACTGCTGGTGTTTTGCTCGCTGTTCTTTGGTGCCGATCTCATCAACAATGCGCTTAACGCTATTCCGCAGTTTGTGATGGACGGCCTCAACGTTGCGTCCGGCGTCATGGTCTGCATCGGCTTCGCACTTCTTATTAGGACCATGGGCGATAACAAGCTGCTTCCTTGGCTGTTCCTGGGATTCATTATGGTCATCTACCTCAAGATGGACGTTATCGGCGTCGCCGCAGCTGCCATTTGCGTCGCACTGCTCCTGGCCTTCCGCGAGGGCTCGTCCGGTCCGCAGACGGTTGCTGCAGATGAAGAGGAGGACTTCTAATGGCTACCCAGAACACCGACCTCAAAGAGGCCAAGAAGGACGCGATTATGAGCCCCGATATGTATCGGAGCATGTTCCTTCGCCAGTTTACGAGCCAGTGCTCGCAGTCGTACGACAAGATGATGGCAATGGGCTTCATGTACACCATTCAGAAGCCCCTGCGAAAGATCTATCCCAACGACGACGATTACTATGCGGCGCTCGATCGCCATACCGAGTTCTTTAACATCACGCCTCATGTGCTTCCGTTTGTAGCCGGCCTTACGGTTTCGATGGAAGAGCAAGCGGCTGCCGATAAGAACTTCGATACGTCCTCGATTAACGCCATGAAGGTCGGCCTCATGGGACCGCTTTCCGGCATCGGCGATTCGTTCTACTGGGGTACGTTCCGCGTGGTCGCCGCCGGCATTGGTATCGGCATCGCTTCGACGGGCAACCCGCTCGGCCCCATCGTGTATGCGCTCATCTACTCCGTGATTAACTTTGCAACGCGTATCGTCGCCGCCCATCTGGGATACGACCTGGGAACCAAGTTCCTGCAGCAGTCCGAAGAGAACAACCTTATGTCTCGCATGACGCATGCTGCCGGCGTTCTCGGAATGACCGTCATTGGCGCGATGATTGCGGCACAGGTCTCGCTGTCCACGGCTTTGACCTTTGATGTGGGTGGTTCGGAGATTGTCCTGCAGGATCTGTTCGATTCGATCTTCCCCGGTCTGCTGCCCTTGCTGGCAACGTTCGCTTGCGTTGCCCTATACAAAAAGGGTGTCAAGACCATTTGGATTATTATTGGTATCTTTGCGATCTGCATCATCGGAACAGGTTTGGGAGTGTTCGCGGCGGCGTAATGTTAACTCCTATGCTCGCGCGTTGGATAACTAACTGTCCGTTTGAAAACGGGGTTCGGCGTAAGGCCGGCCCCGTTTTTTTGTTTGAGGGATTTTCCGACCGTCCAAAAATCCACGCCCATGCATCACTCACACATCTCTCATTCCTCACTAATACGAGAGATAACAGAAAGACGAGAGATAAATATGAGAGATAACTGATCAGCAAAGAGACAGGCAATCATGGTATTGTCTCAATACTGATTGTTTTACCAGCAAAAACATGTTTAAATGAAACAGATGGCAGACATCTTATCTTTCATCTCTCACTTATCTCTAATATGAGAGATAGCAGTAAGATGAGAGATAATTACGAGAGATAACTGAGAGACGAAGGAAATCTATTCGCGGCATTCTCCGCCGGGCCGAGCGAAAGGACATGCAGATGAACGAAAACGAGCTGACCGGTCTGCTCGAGTCTTTAAAGCGCATGGGCTCGGACGATCTTAACGTCGAGGTCAAGGAGAGCGCCACGACGCTTTCCCGCGACGTATGGGAAACGGTTAGCGCATTCGCGAATACCGCTGGCGGAATTATCGTGCTCGGCGTGAGCGAGCGTGCGGGCTTTGTCCCGGTTGAGAACTTTGAGACCGAGAAGGTGCTCAACCAATTCGTAGCGGGCATGGGTGATGCCGGCGGTCGCGGAAAACTGGCCAATCCGCCCAAATACACCATTGAACGCGTGGAGCTCCAGGGCACCGTGGTTCTGGTCATCACAATTGAGGAGCTCGACCCGTCGAGCAAGCCTTGTTATGTCATAGAGCGGGGCGCTCAAGGCGGCAGCTACAAACGCATCGATGACAAAGATGTTCCGCTTTCGTCGACCGAGGTCCTGTCCTTGTCGTCGTATGAGCGGACGAGCCCCAGTGATCGCGATGCAGTGCCCGGTGCGGTCGCAGGCGATCTTGACGAGGCCCTGGTCGACCGCACGATAGAGCGTGCTTTCTCACTGACACCCCGGGCAATGCGCGGCGCGCCGGACAAGAAAACGAAGCTGGAGCGCCTGAATTTCCTCGACTCCCAGGGCAACGTGACTAAGGCCGGGCTCCTGGCTGCGGGTGCCTATCCTCAGCAGTTCTATCCCAAGCTCTTTATCGATGTGGCGGTCTATGCCGGAACGCAGAAGGGCGCGGCGGGGTCGTTGAGGTTCATGGACCGTACGATCTGCGAGGG
>URFU01000146.1 GCA_900547125.1 uncultured Collinsella sp. | reverse complement strand
CACGAGCCGGAGAGCACTTAATGTGCTCTCCGTGCGAGCAGGACTGCCCGAGCAGGCGATGTTGCCCCATACGCCCGCCCAGGTCCGCCGGGATCACGACAGCTTGACGATCGGTGCAAAACCCTTCATCAGCTTTTTGGTCTGGCCGGTCTTTTCGAACTGGACCTCGATCATGTCTCCAGCGACCGAGATCACGGTACCCGTGCCAAAGGTCTTGTGGCTCACGGTATCGCCTGCGGCAAAGTCCTGCGATGCGCTGGCGCGATCGACCTTGCGCTCCACCGTCGGCGACACCTTGGACGACGGCTTTTTGGCTCGCGGCGCGCCCGAGCCAAAGGTCGAGGCAACACGGCCGGCGTCGGGCGAGACCCCACGATGGCGCTCGGTCCCGTAGCTGCTGCCGCCAAAGAAATCGTCAAAGCTCGATCCACCGCGCGAACCGGAACCGCCGGTCGAGCGCGTATGCGAGCCAAACACCTTGCCGCCATACATATCCGAACCCATGCCCGAGCCAAAGGTGCCGTGACGGTCGCCGCGCTTCTCCCAGCCCGTGCCTTCAAAACCGGCAGAACCGATACCGCTAAACTCGATATCCTCAAACGGAATCTCATTGAGGAAGCGCGAGCGCGGGTTGGCAGAGGTCGAGCCGTAGGTGCGACGCGTGGCCGCATAGGTCAGGAACAGGCGCTTGCGGGCGCGCGTGATGGCGACGTAGGCCAGGCGACGCTCCTCCTCAAGCTTACCCGGGTCATCGCTGCCGCCAAAGTCGTGCACGTGCGGGAAGATGCCCTCCTCCATGCCGGCCACGAACACCGCCGGGAACTCCAGGCCCTTGGCGGAGTGGATGGTCATCATGGTGATGGCATGCGTCTCGCCGGCCAGGGAATCCAAGTCGGAGCGCAGGGCCAGCCACTCCATGAGTGCCGGCAGCGCCTTACAGGTGAGCGGACCGTAGGTGCGCTCAATCTCGTCGGCATGCACGGCACCCGCCGGCATCTCCGTCGGCGCGGCATACGCGTTGCCCGCGATGGCAGCAGCCAGGGCATCCTGCGGAGACAGCGCCGGAGCAGCCAGACTATCGAGCGGATTGGAGCCCGCGGCATCGCGCGCGCCGACGAGTGCCTCAAACGAGGATGCCGGGGCAGATGGCCCCGGTTCGGGCGCAGGCGCGCTCACCACGACGGGCTCGGGCTCGGCGCCGGCAGGCACGTCGGCAACACCGGCTGCGCGCAGCTCTTCCAAGCTCTCGAGCGTACCCTCGATGTCCTCGTGCGTCTCCTCAAATTCGGCAGCGACGCCCAGGAATTCCTGGATGTTCTCGGCGCGGCTCTCGGACTCCATGGTGCCCTCGGCGCGGAAAGCCTGCAGTAGGCCCGTCTTATCGACAATCATCTCGACAACGTCCTTGAGCTCGCCGTCCATGCGGCGACCCTCGCGCACCAGCGACACAAAGCTCGACAGGCCGTTGCGCACCTTGGCGCTAAACATGCCGGTTTCGGCACACGCGATCTCGCAAGCCTGGAAGAACGAGCAGCGGTTGTCGCGCGCCAGCTGCTCGATCTTTTGGATCGAGGTGGAACCGATGCCGCGGCGCGGTGTGTTGATGACGCGCTTGACGCTCATCTCGTCGGCCGGGTTCACGATCATCTTAAGGTAGGCCATGACGTCGCGGATCTCGGCACGGTCGAAGAATCGCGTGCCGCCCACGATCTTGTAGGGCACGCCCGCGCGCAGGAACATATCTTCGAGGATACGCGACTGGGCGTTGGTGCGATAGAACACGGCGATGTCGTCGTAGCTCGTGCCTTTGGCATGCAGTTTCTCGATCTCGCCGGCAATCCAGCGACCCTCGTCGCGTTCGTCGCTCGCCTGGAAGGCCTGGATCTTCTCGCCATCGCCCTCGGCCGTAAACAGGCGCTTGTCCTTGCGCTGCGAGTTGTGGCGCACCACGGCGTTGGCGGCGCTCAGGATGTGACCCGTAGAGCGATAGTTCTGCTCCAGCTTGACGGTCTTGCAGTTTTTAAAGTCCTTCTCAAAGTCCAGGATGTTGGTGATGTCGGCGCCACGCCAGCTGTAAATGGACTGGTCATCGTCGCCCACGACCATGAGGTTTTGGTACTTAGCGGCCAGCAGGTTGGCGATTTCGTACTGGACGTGGTTGGTGTCCTGATACTCGTCGACGCTAATGTAGCGGAAGCGCTCTTGGTACTTATCGAGCACCTCGGGACGGGTGCGCAGCAGCTCGAGCGCGCGCACGAGCAGGTCGTCAAAGTCCATCGCATTGGCGGCGCGCAGGCGGCGCTCCAGCTCTAGGTAGACCTGCGCGGCCTTTTTGTCGTTGGGGCTATCGGCGCTCTTGAGCATGTCCTCGGGGCCGATCATGGCGTTTTTGGCCGAGCTAATCTTGCTGCGGATCATGTTGATGGGGAACTGCTTTTGCTCGATGCCGAGCGCCTGCATAATGTCGCGCACCATGCGCTTTGAGTCATCGTCATCGTAGATGGTGAACTGGCCGGTGTAGCCCAACAGGTCGGCGTCCTCGCGCAGCATGCGCACGCACATAGCATGGAAGGTGCACACCCACATGCCACGGGTGCCGCTGGGAATGAGTGCCGCCAGACGCTCGCGCATCTCTGCCGCGGCCTTGTTGGTAAACGTAATGGCAAGAACCTGCCAAGGCTTAACACCCAGGTCGCCGAGCATATGTGCGATGCGGAAGGTCAAGACGCGGGTCTTGCCCGAGCCGGCGCCGGCGAGCACCAGCAACGGGCCCTCGGTGGACAGGACCGCCTCGCGCTGGGCGGGATTAAGGCTGTCGATGTCGACGAGCGGTTTGGCGGGCTTGGGCGCCGGCGCGGGAGCGTCGTAGATGTCGAGCGGAACGAGCTCGGGCTCCGGCGCAGCGGGGGCGGTGTATGCATCGAGCGGCACGGGTTCCGGCGCGGGCGGTACGGGTACCGCGGCGTTCTTTTCCCAGGGCAGGGGCTGGGTCATGGGCGACTCCTCATCTGACGGACGGCGCGCCTGCGGGCGGCGCCATAGTTTGAGCCGTACCAGTATACCGAGCCGCGCGGACACCGACGCAAATCACACCACGACTCCGTGCGCCACCGTCAGGCCCGCCCCAGCGGATTTGGTGCATTGGGGGGCCACCGATGTCATGGCAGCAGCGAGCGGCGGCCAGAGCGAACAAATTGGCATGAAAAGAGGGCGGCATAGACCTTCTGGTCATGCCACCCC
>URFU01000145.1 GCA_900547125.1 uncultured Collinsella sp. | reverse complement strand
GAGAATCGCGTCGTCGAGGTCTTTCCTTTGGTACCGGCTATCTGGACGCAATCATAGATCTCGTTAGGACGACCAAGCTCATCGAGCATCTCGACGACAGTCTCGAGCATCGGCGTGGAATAACGCGCAATCTTGCCCGTATCGGCCGCAAGTGCAACAGCCTCATCAAAAGAAAGCTCCGGAACCTCAAACGGCACCGAATACAACCCAGAACGCTTTGCCATAGCCAAAGTCCCCTCAACATAAAAAGAGGCCCGTAAGCAACAACGAGCCCCTCCCATTCAAAATATCAGCCAAACACCGCTTTGCAGCGAAATCAAGGACACAACCCAGTGGCCCTAACCGTCAGGCAGCGGACGCCCCCGTAAACGCTATGGGAGCGGTTTGGGGCTTTGCTAGCTACAAGTTACGCACGTGCCGATGGCCACTTACTGTGCCCTTCGTGCTAGCTGGACTGTCCGCAGTAGCGAGCAAAGCCCCAAACCGCGTCCCCCAGTACCGCCTACGAGAAGTCAGCCACCTGAGCAGTCAGCGCCGCCAGGATCTCCTTGAGCTCAGCTGCACGGTCCCTCTTCTTCTGGACCACCGCGGGCGCGGCCTTAGCAACAAAGCCCTCGTTGGCAAGCGTCTTCTCGCAGCCGGCGAGTTCCTTCTGGGCCGCGGCAATCTCCTTCTCCAGGCGCGCCTTCTCGGCCGAAAGGTCAACCTTGCCCTCGAGCACCACAAAGACCTCGACGCCGCTATCGACCACGGCGATGCTCGCGGCCGGCTTCTCGACATCGGTACCCATGACCAGCGAGGCAGTGTTTGCCAGCGGCTCAATGGTCGAGCGCAGGCTCTCGAGCTTCTCGATATCCTCGGCACCGGCGCGCACGACTACGTCGAGCTCGGCCTTGGGGCTCAAGCGATAACGCGAACGCGTGGCGCGGGCGGCAGACACGACGGCGCGGCACAGCTCAAACGCGCGCTCGGCGTCCTCGTCGACATACTTGGCGTAGTCGGCGGGCTCGGGCCACTTGGCGATCATGAGCGCCTCGGCGCGGTCCACGTTACCCTCGGCGTCCAGGTCGAGCACGCTCGCCGGCATGTTGTCCCAAATCTCCTCGGTGACAAACGGCATAAGCGGGTGCATCAGGCGAATGGAGGTATCGAGCACAAAGATCAGGTTGCGCTGCGCCTGCAGACGGCCCTCGCCCTTCAGGCGGGCCTTGGTGACCTCGACGTACCAGTCGCAGACCTCGTTCCAGAAGAACTGCTGCACGCCGCGGGCCATGTCGCCAAAGGTGTAGTTCTCGATGCCCTCGGTGACCATTTTGACGGCCTTGGCCAGATGGCTGAACATCCAGGCGTCGGCCGGCGTCTCCACGACGGGCTCGCCGGGCGTGTAGCCCTCCATGTTCATAAGCAGGAAGCGGCTGGCGTTCCAGATCTTGGTCACAAACGACTTGGCCTGCTCGGTGCGCGGGCTGTCGATAAGCTTCTTGGTCTTCTTGTCAATGTTCGCGTCGAACTTGACGTCCTGATTGTTGGTGCAGAGGGTCAGCAAGTTGAAGCGCATGGCGTCGGCGCCATACATACCGATGAGGTCCATGGGGTCAACGCCGTTGCCCTTGGACTTGGACATGCGGCTGCCGTCCTTGGCCAGGATCGTCGGGTAGATGACGACGTCCTTAAACGGCACCTCGTCCAGGAAGTACAGCGAGCTCATGACCATGCGGGCGACCCACAGCGCGATGATGTCGCGCGCGGTGACGAGCGCCGTCGTGGGGTGATGGCCCTCGAGCAGCTCCGGCTTTTGCGGCCAGCCCTGCGTGGCGAAGGTCCACAGCTGCGAGCTGAACCAGGTGTCCAGCACGTTCTCGTCCTGGTGCACGTGATGGCCGCCGCACTTGGGGCACACGTCGGTGTCCTCGGTAAGAGCGTCCTCCCAGCCGCAATCCTCGCAGTAGAACACGGGGATGCGGTGGCCCCACCAAAGCTGGCGGCTGATGCACCAGTCCTTGAGGTTCTCCATCCAGGTGGTGTAGGTCTGCGTCCAGCGCGCGGGGTGGAAGGTGACCTTGCCGGAGTTGACGGCGTCCAGCGCCGGCCCCTTGAGCTTGTCGACGGCCACGAACCACTGCTCGGACAGCCACGGCTCCAGCGCGGAGTCGCAACGGTAGCAGTGCATGACGGAGTGATCGAGATCCTCGACGTGATCGAGCAGGCCATGCTCCTCAAACCACTTGACGACGGCCTCGCGGCACTCGTCGCGGTTCATGCCGGTAAACTCGCCGTAGCCCTCGACGACTACCGCGTGCTCGTCGAAGATATTGATCTGCGGCAGGTCGTGGGCCTGACCCATGGCGTAATCGTTGGGGTCGTGGGCCGGGGTGACCTTGACAAAGCCGGAGCCAAAGTTGGCGTCGACATGCCAATCCTCAAAGATGGGGATCTCGCGGTCGACGATGGGGAGCTTGACGGTCTTACCCACAAAGGCGGCCTTCTCGGGGTCCTTCGGGGAGACGGCGACGCCCGTGTCGCCGAGCATGGTCTCGGGGCGCGTGGTGGCGACGACGATGTAGTCCTGACCGTTGACCGGCTCGGTCAGCGGGTAGCGCAGGTGCCACAGGTGGCCCTTCTCGTCCTTGTACTCGGCCTCGTCGTCCGAGATGGCGGTGGTGCAGTTGGGGCACCAGTTGACGATGCGCTTGCCGCGGTAGATCAGGCCATCGTGATACCAGTCGCAGAACACCTTGCGCACAGCCTGGGCGTAGTCCTCGTCCATGGTAAAGCGCTCGTTATCAAAGTCGACGGAGCAGCCCATACGCTTGATCTGCTCGACGATGATGCCGCCGTACTCGTGGGTCCAATCCCAGCAGGCGTCGACAAACTTGTCGCGACCGATCTCCAAGCGGCTGATGCCCTCCTCTTTAAGCTTCTTGTCGACCTTGGTCTGCGTGGCGATACCGGCGTGGTCGGTGCCCAGCACCCAGCGCGTGGACTTGCCGCGCATGCGAGCCATACGGATGATGGCGTCCTGGATGGAGTCGTCGGTGGCGTGACCCATGTGGAGCTTGCCGGTCACGTTGGGAGGCGGAATGGTGACGGTGCAGTCGCCCACGCCCTCACGGCGCTTGTAGTAGCCGCCGTCGAGCCACTTCTGCAGGATCGCCGGCTCGTTGGTCGACGGATCGTAGTTCTTGGGCATTTCTTCCATATATCTCTCCCTATCCCACCGGCGTGTGAGCAAGAATGTGTTTAGGAAGGGAAAGTAGAGGATCGAACAAAGAGCGACGTAAATGATAAAAG
>URFU01000144.1 GCA_900547125.1 uncultured Collinsella sp. | reverse complement strand
CCATCGCGCCGAGAGTACTGCGGGGTCAGCCCGTGGGAGGCCAGGGCGCCGCTGACCGGTGGACGGCACCGAGCCGTACGCTTGAACTGAGAAGGGGGAGGCCTCGCGGCCTCCCCCTTTTTTGCGTTTGCGGGATTGTGTCTCACATAGTAGCTGTGTTTTATAACCCTCGTTTGTCGCATCTTCTGTGAACGGGCTACAATAACTTAGTCTGTGCGATATGGAGGTGAACATGGCTGAAGCTGGTATCGGCGTTGATATCGTCGAGATTTCCCGTATGAAATCAATTCTTGAAAAGACGCCGTCGTTTGCTCGGCGTGTGTTTACCGAAGAAGAGCGTGCGTATTGTGATGCATCATCGCGTCCCGCTGCTCACTATGCCAGCCGCTTTGCTTCGCGCGAGGCGGTACTTAAAGCTCTCGGCACGGGTTTTAGTCAAGGCGTTGGTCGCAAGGATGTTTCGGTTACGCGTGATAAACTCGGCAAACCGAAGGCGCTGCTTTCGGGCCGTGCTCTCGAGATCGCTCAAGAGCTGGGTATTGTTGAGGTCGCTCTTTCCATTACGCTTACAGGAGACTTAGCCGTTGCGAATGCAATCGCGATTACCGAAGATGCTCGGCCTAAGCCAAAAGAGGAAAAGGTGAGCACCAAGAAACGCGTTACGCAGACATTTAAAGAGGCTCGCTCTGTTTTAGATGAGCTTGAGCAGCTGCAGAATTCAGCATTGACGGAGCACCTGGGCGATGCTTCGCAAGATACGCTAGGAGCATAGATGAAACCGGTTTTGAGTACCGAAGAAGTCGTTCGTCTCGAGGACATCATCGAACGCGAAGGGACTTCGAAGGCCGAGCTTATGGAGCTAGCGGGTGAGTTTGCCGCCAACGAGGTCTTGAAGCTCAATCCCGATCGGGTTCTCGTTCTGGTCGGTTTTGGTAATAATGGCGGCGACGGTTGGGTTGCCGCCGATATCCTGAGCCATAAGGGTGTGGACGTGGATATCGTTTCTCCGGTTGAGCCGGATGAGATTCCTGCTGCTCTGGCACGTCATGTTGCTCGTCGTACTGCCGGCCGCGATGTGCACGTTTGCGTCGGCCCCTCGCGTGACGAACTCGAGGTTTTGATCGATAAGGCCGATGTTGTTGTCGATGCCATTTTTGGTACCGGTTTCCATGGAAATCTGCGTGCGCCGTTCTCCATCTGGATTCCTACGGTCAATGAATGCGCCGATTGTGTCGTATCCATTGATGTTCCCTCGGGCCTGAATGCCGAGACGGGCGTTGTTGATGACGACTGCATTCGTGCCGAGCATACGGTGACGATGATTGCGCCCAAGATTGGTCTGTATAGCGCTGATGGTCCTGAGTATGCTGGCGATTTGATCTGCGGCAATCTTTACGACCGTCTTGACGAGGTCATCGATGATGTCGACCACGCCGCCGAGATTGTCGAGCCCGGTGACTTAGTTGATTACTTTGCCCCACTACCTACGAATATCGATAAGTATTCCCGTGGCTCTGTGCTTATTGTCGCCGGATCTGCGCAATATCCTGGTGCTGCCATTATGGCGGCCAAGTCTGCAGCTCGCGCGGGTGCTGGTTACGTGGCAGTCGCGGCTCCTGACGCCTGCGCCAATCTTATTCGCATGGCACTTCCTTCGATTCCCGTCTTTGCTATTCCGTCTGATTCCCGCGGCTCCTTTGGCGCCGCTGCGCGCATGACGGTGTGCGAGATTGCAAAGAAGTACAGCTGTGTACTGTGCGGTCCCGGTATGACGACATCTGCTGGCGCTATGCAGGTGGTTTCGGGCTTGCTCGAGCTTGATGTACCGCTTATTTTGGACGCCGATGCACTCAACTGCCTTGCTAAGATTGCCATTGACGGTATTGATAGTAATCCCGAGATGTATCGTCGCGAGCAGCCGTTGGTTATGACGCCGCACTATCGTGAGCTTTCGCGTCTGGTTGCCGGTGACGAGGTGAACGACCTTGGTACCGCGATTGCGGCCGCGCAGAAGGTTGTCTGGGCTGCAGGCTCCGACAATCTGGTGGTCATTGCCAAGGGGCCGACGACGGCTATCTGTGGCGTTGAGCGTGTGCTGCTGCCGCTCTCGGGTCCGGCTTCTCTGGCAACTGCCGGTTCGGGTGATGTTCTCGCGGGTATTTTGGCCGGCACGCTTGCCACCATGCGCGACGAGATGGATCGTTGGGAGTTGCTGTATTCGTACGCCGTCGCACTTCACAGCTACGCCGGTTTTGCCGCGGCGACGGAGTATGGTGAGAAGAGCGTTATCGCGACCGATCTTATCGACTTGATCGGTCCTGCCATGGAACTGGCGGCAAAGGATGCGCTCGAAGATCTGGGAATCATGGACGAAGGGTCGGATGACTAATCATGAATAAAGCCGATTTGACGCGCTGGTCCTGGGTCGAGATCGACCGCGGGGCGCTCCGTCGCAACACGAGGGCCTATAAGAACTTGTTGAATCCACGTCAGCGCCTGTGTTGCGTGGTCAAGGCCGATGCTTATGGTCATGGAGCTGTTGAGTGCGCCAAGATCATGTATTCGGCCGGTGCCGACATGTTTGCCGTGGCGACGGTTAACGAGGGCGTTGAGCTCCGACAGGGCGGGATTACGAAGCCCATCCTCATCCTAAGCGAGCCGCCTATCGAGGCCATTCCGACGTTGCTCGAGTTTGATATCATGCCCTCGGTCTATACGTCTGACTTTGCTCTTGCGTATGGCGAATGTGCCGTCGCGGCGGGCAAGGTGGGCAAGTATCATCTCGCCATCGAGACAGGTATGAATCGTATCGGCGTACACTACACACAGGTGCTCGACTTTGTCCGCGGTATTAATTTCCATCGCGGTATTCAGTGCGACGGCGTATTTACGCACTTCGCCACGGCCGATGAACCTTCGGGCTGGGACTACAAGCTGCAGTGTCAGCGCTTTACCGAGGCCGTTCAAGCCATTAAGGATGCGGGTTTTGAGTGCGGTATCGTGCACTGCGCCAACACGCCGTCCTCGATGCTCGACCCCTCGATGCATTTTGATATGATTCGCGCCGGCGTTGGCTTGTATGGCATGCAGCCGTGCGAGCTGAGTGGCCGCGTGATGCAGCTTGATCCCGTTATGAGCGTCCATGCGCGCGTGACGCGCGTGGCACACCCTGCGATGGGTGAGGGCGTGGGCTACGGTTTTACCTACCGCGTACCGCGCACGCGCGTTCAGATCTGCACGCTGCCGATCGGTTATGCCGACGGCCTATCGCGTACGCTTTCCAATCGTATGGATGTGCTGTATCGCGGCGAGCGCGTGCATCAGGTTGGCAATATCTGCATGGACCAGTATCTGGTCGCCATACAGTCCAACCCGGCACACGAGAT
>URFU01000143.1 GCA_900547125.1 uncultured Collinsella sp. | reverse complement strand
TGCATGGGACTGCCGATGTTAAACGTCTCATCACCCGCCAGGTCACGAATGCTGCGCTCGACCTCGGTGATCTGGGTCGCCAGGCCCTCGGACAGATTACGCAGGCGGTCGGGATCCACGAGCATGCCCGCACGCTCCATCTTGGCAAGCACCGGCACGAGCGGCATCTCAATGCCATCGAACACGTTGGCGGCGTTCTCACGGGCCATGCGGTCGCGCAGTGGTGCGACCAGCGCCAGCGGCAAGGCCGCCGTGCGGGCGGCGGGCGCAGGAGCGTCCTCGCCGGTACCCTCTGCACCGCGCGCCGCGGGCAGCGCCATCTGCAGATAGGTATCGGCCAGATACGCCTCGTCAAACTCGGAGCGGTCGGAATCTAACAGGTAGGCGGCGACCACGGTGTCGAAGATGCGCGTGGAGTCGACTGCCAGCGGATCCATGAGCTCGGGCTCCGAAGAATCGATGGGCGAAAGCTCATGCAGCAGCGCCTTCGCATCCGGGCTCGCCACGCGGCCCTCCATAAACAGGCGCGCAAGCACGCCGGCGATCACGCCGTGGGCGAAGTTGAAGCCATCGACTACGGCAGTGGTACTGCCGTCGCCCTCCTCTAGCGCAAGCAGCCCCTTGGACGTCGCCAGCCACAGCGTGCGCGTCAGGCCAAAAAGCGCGCCCTCCTCCTTGTCATCGTCCACCACGGCGGCAATCCACTCGCCTGCCTCGATCGCGCGAGCGACCTCGGCGGCAGCGGCAGCGAGCGCCTCGGCATCGCCGGCGGCGGCGCGCATAACGGGGGGAATTTCAAACGTGCTGGCGGTGGCCGCAGCCCCGCCCTCGCCACCAATCAGTGACAAGAAACGGTTCTGCATGGCCGTAATGCCGAGTGCGCCCAGTGCCGCGGACACTTCGTCAGCAGAAAACGCCGGGAAGGACGTTTCGTCAAAGTCGAGCTCGACAGGTGCATCGGTACGAATGGTCGCAACCTTGCGGCTCAGCAGGGCATCATCGATGTGCGCACGCAGGCTCTCACCCATCTTGCCCTTGACTTCATCGGCATGCGCGATGACCTCGTCCAGGCTACCGTACTGTGCAATGAGCGCGCTCGCCTTTTTGGGGCCGATACCCGGTACGCCGGGAATGTTGTCCGACGTATCGCCTTTCAGACCGTAAAAATCGGGCACGAGTGCCGGCGTAATGCCGTGATACAGGTCATCCACGCTCTCGGGCGTCATAATCGCTACGTCGGACAGGCCCTTGCGGGTCGAGACCACGTTGACGTGCTCGGTCACAAGCTGATACATGTCACGGTCACCGGTCACCAGCAACATGTCGCAGCCGGCCTCCTCACCCAGGCGCGCCATGGTACCCAGGATATCGTCGCCTTCCCATCCCTCGGACTGCAGAATCGGCACGTTGAGCGCCGTGAGCAGCTCCTTGATCATCGGAAACTGCGCGTGCAGATCGGGGTCCATGGGAGGGCGCTGCGCCTTATACTGCGGCAGCATCTCCATGCGCACGCGTGGCTTGCCCTTGTCAAACGCCACGACCACACCGTCGGGGTTAAAGGCATCGATCATCTTGAGAAACATGTTCAGAAAGCCAAAGATCGCGTTGGTGGGGCGACCGTCCGGTGCGTTCATGGTCGGCGGCACGGCGTGGAAGGCGCGGTGCATGAGCGAGTTGCCGTCGATAACGGCAAAAGTGCGGCGCTTGTCAGACATATTGAATACCTCGCTTTGGGCTGGGCACGGTTTGCTCACTCCAGTTTACACGCTCCCCGCCCCGCGGCCACCGCACATCAAGCTCCCCCGCCACCGTGAGCCCGCGCGTGATACGATGGCTCACGGTACATCAACCAGCACGATCGATCCGAAAGGAGCCTGCGTCATGGAGCGTCCCTGCGCATGGAAAAAGTACACGCCACAGCAAATCGAGGAACTCGAGGAACTTTGCCGCAGCTATAAGCAGTTTTTGAGCGAGAATAAGACCGAACGCCTGTGCGTCAAGACCGGTATCAAGATGGCCGAGGAGGCGGGCTACGTCGACCTGGAGACCGTGATCGCCGAGGGCCGCGAGCTCAAGGCAGGCGACAAGGTGTACGCCGCCAACCACGGCAAGGACCTTATGCTCGTCAACCTTGGCACCGCCCCGCTCGAGCAGGGCTTTAACATCCTGGGCGCCCACGTGGACTCGCCGCGCCTGGACCTTAAGCAGAATCCCGCCTTCGAGGCCGGCGACATGGCCTACCTCGACACGCACTACTACGGTGGCGTCAAGAGCTACCACTGGGTGGCCTCCCCGCTCGCACTCGTGGGCGTCATCTGCAAAAAGGACGGCACCACCGTCGACATCAACATCGGCGACAAGGCGGACGACCCGGTCTTTACCATCTCCGACCTGCTGATCCACCTCTCGAGCGAGCAGATGTCCAAGCCCGCCAAGGACGCCGTCGACGCCGAGATTCTCGACGTGATCGTGGGCGGCCGTCCCGTCAAGTTTGACGAGGACGACAAGGACGCCCCCAAGGAGCCCGTCAAGCAGATGTTCCTGGACATCCTCAAGGAGCAGTACGACGTCGAGGAGGAGGACTTCCTCTCCGCCGAGATCGAGGTCGTGCCCGCCGGCCCCGCCCGCGACATGGGCCTCGACCGCTCCATGATTTTGGGCTATGGCCACGACGACCGCGTCTGCGCCTACCCCTCCATGCTCGCCCAGATCAATGTGGCCAATGTCGAGCGCACGAGTATCACACTCATCGTCGATAAGGAGGAGATCGGCTCCGTAGGTGCCACCGGCATGACGAGCCGTTTCTTCGAGAACACCGTCGCCGAGATCATGACGCTCGCCGGCGAGGATAGCCCGCTGACCCTACGCCGCGCACTCGCCCGCAGCCGCATGCTCTCCTCCGACGTGTCTGCCGGCTTCGACCCGGGCTATGCCGGCAAGTTCGAAACCAAGAACGCCGCCTTTATGGGTCGTGGCCTGTGCTTTAACAAGTACACGGGCAGCCGCGGCAAGGGCGGTTCAAACGACGCCGACGCCGAGTACGTGGCCCTCGTCCGCGACATCATGGACGAGGCCGGCGTGGACTTCCAGACCTGCGAGCTCGGCCGCGTCAACGCGGGCGGCGGCGGCACCATCGCCTACATCATGGCCAAGTACGGCATGAACGTCATCGACTCCGGCGTTGCCGTCCTGTCCATGCACGCCCTGTGGGAGGTCGCTAACAAGGCCGATATCTACGAGGCCTATCGCGGCTACAAGGCCTTCATCGAGCGCGCGTAACCAACCCTTCATCAGTTGCGGTGAAATACAGACTAAACTGGCCCATAAACGGCCAAAACAGACCGTATTCCACCGCAACTTCCTTCTTTGGCAGAGGAGCGTCCATGCTGCAGGTCATCATTTCGCCCGCCAAGCAGATGCGCGCGGCCCAAGATGCTTTTGAAGTCCTGGGCATTCCACCCTTTGCGCGCGAGACGGCTCGCCTCCACCGCGCACTGCTAGATATCGAGCGGAATGAAGGCAGCGACAGCCTGCAGGCGCTATGGAACGTGAGTGACAAACTGCTGGGGCCTTGCCTCAACACCCTGCATGAGTTCGGGCCCATCCTGAAAAACGGCGATCTCGACAATCCAGCACTCGCAAGTAACCTCACACCTGCAGACAAGTCCTACCAAGGCATCCAATACCAAATCATGGAGCCCGAGGTCAAGGATGACGCACAGCTCGCCTGGCTGCAAAGCCATCTCAGGATCCTCT
>URFU01000142.1 GCA_900547125.1 uncultured Collinsella sp. | reverse complement strand
CGACGCCGGCGTAGGCGCCCAGTGCAAGGGAGAGCGCCAAAAAGCCCAACAGCGCCACGTAGGTGTCGGACAGGAAGATGCCGACGATGATGGCGGCGGCAAGGCCCAGTTTAACGACCGGGTTCAAGTGGTGTAGCAGTGTATCGCCCGGCATATAGTCGATGACGTTAACCACGGTGGACCATCTCCTCGGTAATGCGAACGATATCGGTGACCTCGCTCACCTGTGCAAAGGCGGGAGAGACGGAGGATGCCAGGCGACGGGAAAGCTCTATGACCTGGGGCGGCTCAACGTAGGCGCGCTGCATGAGCTCGATGTCCGAGAACAGCTCGTGCGTGCGGCCGCGCTCGAGGATGCGGCCGTCGGCCATTACCACAATGCGCTCGGCAAAGTCGGAGACGACTTCCATGTCGTGGCAGACCATGATTACAGCGCAGCCGCGCTCGGCCATGGTGCGCACCGTTTCCATCACGGTCATGCACTCGCGGTAGTCAAGGCCGCTCGTAGGCTCGTCGAGCACCACGATTTTGGGCTCTACGACCACGACGGAGGCGAGTGCCACCATCTGGCGCTGGCCGCGCGAGAGCGAGAAGGGCGCCTCGTCGGCCGGCAAGCCAAAGCGGTCGATGACGAGTTGGGCGCGACGCAGCGCCTCGGCACGGTCGATGCCGGCAAGCTCCAAGCCAAAGGCGACCTCGTCGAGCACGGTGTCCTTGCAGATCTGGCGGTCGGGGTTTTGGAAGAGCGTTGCGACCTCGCGGGCGATACGGCTCGTGGGGACGGCTGCGGTATCCAGTCCCGTGACGCGCACGCTGCCCGAGGCGGGCTTAAGCAGGCCTGTGAGCAGCTTGGTAAGTGTGGTCTTGCCGGCGCCGTTTTGGCCGACGATGCCCACGAGCTCGCCGGGATAGAGGGTCAGGTTGAGGTCGTGGACGGCGGCGCCGCCATTGGGATAGGCAAACTCAACGTGATCGAAGGCGAGCACGGGCTCGGCGTCCTTGGCGTGCGGGCGCAACGACGGTGCGTGCGGTGAGCCGGCGGGTGCCTGAGTGTCGCTGCTTGCGTGTGCGGGGTCGACGATGCCCGTAATCAGGCGCTCGGCCTCATCAACATCCAAACAGGGAGTGCCGCTGGCCAGGCCATCGGCCTCGAGGCTGTTGAAAATGCGCGTGACACGCGGGCAATCGACGCCGATGGCGCGGAGCTCATCGGTGTGCGCGAAGACCTCGTGCGGCTTGCCCTGTAGCGCGATTTCGCCATGATTGAGCACGAGCACGCGGTTGCAATACTCCGAAAGCAGGGCGACTTTTTGCTCAACGACGACGATGGTGATGCCGAGTGCGCGGTTGGCCTCGCGTAGGGTCTCGAAGACCAGCGTGGAGCTGGCGGGGTCGAGCGCCGCGGTGGGTTCGTCGAGCACGAGCACACGCGGACGCATGGCGAGGATGGCGGCGATGGCAACCTTTTGCTTTTGGCCGCCCGAAAGCGTGGCGATCTCGCGGTCACGCAGGTCGCTGATACTGACGGTCTTAAGCGTCTCGCTCACACGTTGCTCGATCTGGTCGTGGGGAACGCCAAAGTTCTCCAGGCCAAAAAGCATCTCGTCCTCGACGACCGAGGCGACCATTTGCGTGTCGATGTCTTGCAACACGCTGCCGACGATTTGCGACACATCGGTGAGCGAAACTTCACAGGTGTCGTTGCCGTCGACAGTGACGGAGCCAAAGAACGTGCCAGTGTAATGGTGGGGTACGGCTCCCGACAGGCAGGCGGCAAGTGTGGACTTGCCGGCGCCCGAAGGCCCGATAATGCCGATAAAATCTCCCCTGTTCACGCCGAGCGAGATATGCTTAAGCGCCTGCTCGGTCTGCGTGCCATAGGAGAACGAGACATCGTCGACGTTGATGATCGTTTCCATGGATACCTTTCATAGTCATCGGGGACGTTCTTAAATGACTAGTCGTTTAAGAACGTCCCCAAAAGCTCGTTGTTTGGGACAGTCTTTGGTGGTGAAGTACGGAGGCGGCTTTACGAGGTGCCCCAGGTTGGCGCGAAAGAGGAACGAAGCGTACTTGGGTACGCGAGCGACGAATGAACGCCAAGATGGGGTGGCTCGTAAAGCCGGGCAGGTTAGTTGAGCTTAAGGGACTTCTGGATGGGCAGGTAGAGAGCGCCGACCAGGATGGCGTTAAAGACGGCGGTCATGGCGACGACGGGCAGCATGGCAGCGGCGAGCTCGCTCACCACGCCGAGCATGGCCATCTTGATGACCATGAAGATGACGCCCGAGACAAAGGTGGTCACGAAGGCTGCGACGATGGCGACGGCGGGCTTAACCTGGCCGTCCTTGGCGGCAGCGTTGACAATGACGGCCATGAGCATGGCAGCGATGCCCTCGGCGGCAAAATCGACAAACGGCGAGGTGGTGGTGATCTGGATCACGGCGGCCGAGATCAGGCCGATGACGAGTGCCTGACCGATGTTGGGGCGCACGACCAGGATAGTGAGGCAGAAGGCCGAGATAATGAACTCGGGGCTGATCATACCGCCCGAGATGCCGGAGATCGCCTTGCCGACGGTGAAGTTGAGGATGAAGCCAGCGGCAAGCAGGATGGCGAGCAAGACAAGGGCACGGACGTCGAGTTTGCCGCGGTCGGCGGTCTGGACGGTGCGGGGCTGGGCGGTGGTGGTGTTCTGAGACATGGTGAAAATCCTTTCGGAGGGGAAGTGAAAGAGAAGAAAGCGGAGGCGCGCGATGCGAATGCGATCGGGCTCGAGATAGAAAAAGGCCCCCGGTCGAAACCGGAGGCCTTCTAATCACCTAGAGCGCAAAAACAGGTGTGAGGGACTCACCGTCGACCGATCGTATTCGCATCACGCCACCACCAGTTGTTGAGAGACTTCATCGTGTTCTTCATGTTGGTGGCTCCTTTCGTGATGCCGTGGCGCGGTCGCACCTAGTTGCTGTTGCGCTGCACTATAGCACAGCGAAGTGTGTGCAGGGAATCTTTTTTGAAAAGATTTCGGCGATGTTTCCCGCCGGTCGAATGGGTGGCTGGGCGGGCGGGCGACCTTGGCCATCCCGCCCGCGCCTTAAGGTGGGGGTTCTTAGGCCTTCTTGCGACGATAGAGCACGAAGCCGCAGACGCCGATGATGACGACGGCGCCAACGGCCATGGCGGCCATGTTGTTGCCCTCGGACTTCTCTTCGGTGGCCTCTTCCTTCTCGACCTCGGGCTCGGCTACGTCCTCATCGGAGAGGGCCTCGTCGGCGTAGGTGATGGACTTGACCAGGCAGTCGTTGTCGGCATCGTAGTCGCTCGGGACGAACTCCTCGGAGAAATCCTCCTTCTTGAGGTAGTCGCGCATCTCCTCGAGCATGGCCTTGCACTTGATGTAGGTGTTTTTGGTGGCAGCCTTGCCGGCCTTGTTGGCCAGGGCGGTGCGGGCCTCGGTGTTCTCGGCGGCCTGCATGGCCGCGTCGACGGTCAGGGTCTGCTCGATGAGTTCCTTCTGCAGCGCATCGAGGTAGGCGCGGACGCCGGTAGCGCAGTGGTCGCGGTTCTCATAGGCGAGCGTGTTGATGTCCATGAGGACGTAGTTGATGGAGTTCTTGGGCTCCTCGTTGTTCACGACGTCTTCCTCTTCGCAGTGATCGAAGGAGACATCCTGATCGCTAAAGTAGGGGCTGTCCTCGGTGAGCAGGGCAGAGTAGAGGGGGATAGCGACGGAGAACTCGGCGTTGGAGAGCATCTCCCACTGGATGGTCGCGATCTCGGGATCCATGCCGTGACGAATCTGGA
>URFU01000141.1 GCA_900547125.1 uncultured Collinsella sp. | reverse complement strand
CCCAGGCCGGTTCCGAGGCTTCCGCACTGCTGGGTCGTATGCCGTCCGCCGTCGGTTACCAGCCTACGCTGGCTACCGAGATGGGCGACCTCCAGGAGCGCATTACTTCGACCAAGACGGGTTCCATTACCTCCGTCCAGGCTGTCTACGTCCCTGCAGACGACCTGACCGACCCGGCGCCTGCCACGACGTTTACGCACCTCGATGCCACTACGGTTCTTTCGCGTAGCATTTCGTCGCTCGGTCTGTTCCCGGCCATCGACCCGCTCGCGTCTTCCTCCGACGCTCTCGATCCCTCGATCGTCGGCGAGGAGCACTACCGTGTCGCCGTCAAGGTCCAGGAGCTTCTGCAGGAGTACTCCGACCTTCAGGACATCATCGCCATTCTGGGTATGGACGAGCTGTCCGAGGAGCAGCGCCTTACGGTCAACCGTGCCCGTAAGATCCAGCAGTTCCTCTCCCAGTCCTTCCACGTCGCCGAGAAGTTCACCGGCAACCCCGGTGTCTACGTCCGCGTCGAGGATACCGTCCGCTCCTTCGCCGAGATTGTCGACGGCAAGGCCGATGACCTGCCCGAGCAGGCATTCCGCTATGCTTCCACGATTGAGGACGTGCGTGAGCGCGCCCGCAAGATGGAGGAGAAGTAGGTTATGCGTATCCGCATCGTGTGCCCCGTGAGCCTCGCCTATGAGGGTGACGCTGCGTTTGTGTCGATTCCGTCTACGGATGGCGAGTTTGGCGTTTTACCTGCTCACTCCAGCGAAATCTGCACGATCGACCGCGGTTACGTTCGCGTTTCCGATAAGGCCATGGGCACTGTCGACCACACGTTTGCCGTGGTCGGCGGCTACGCCCAGGTCGCGGACGATGTCGTGACCGTCCTCGCCGAGCGCGCTTGCGATTTGGCGACCGTCGATGCCGACAAGGTTAAAGCTGATATTCAAGGTTTTGAAGAGAAGCTGGGTAATTTGTCGGAGGATGATGCACGCCGCGCCTACCTCTATAATGAAATCGCATGGTGTAAGCTCAAGCTTGCCCAATAGTCAAACGCTTTAGCGTTCGACCATTTGCGAACACATCATGCCCGGGATGGCCCAGCCACCCCGGGCATGCTTTTTGAAAGGGTAGACCTTGGATATTATCCGCGTTGAGGGTGGCCACGCCATCGGAGGTTCCGTGCCTGTTTCGGGTGCTAAGAACTCCGCGCTCAAACTTATGGCGGCAACGCTTCTGGCGCCGGGCAAGACGACGCTGCGGAACGTGCCCGATATTTCCGATGTCCACGTGATGGGCAAGGTGCTCAAGGGCATGGGCGCTACGATCGATGTTCTCGACGAGCACACGCTCGAGATCGATACCTCCCAGGTCGATTCTTGGGAGGCGCCCTACGAGCTTGTCGCCAAGATGCGCGCCTCCACGGCTGTGATGGGCCCCCTGCTGGGTCGTTTCCATCGCGCCAAGATCGCCATGCCGGGCGGCTGCAACCTGGGTGCTCGCAAGATCGATATGCATATCTTGGGTCTCGAGGCTCTGGGCGTCGAGTTCGATACCGCCCACGGCTACATCAACGCCAGTGCTCCCCAGGGTCTGCACGGCACCACCGTCACGCTCGAATTCGCGAGCGTGGGCGCCACCGAGAACCTCATCATGGCTGCCGTGCGCGCACAGGGCACCACGGTTATCGACAACGCTGCCCGCGAGCCCGAGATCGTCGACCTTGCCAACATGCTCAACGAGATGGGTGCCAAAATCGTCGGCGCAGGCACGCCCGTCGTGACCATCGAGGGCGTGGAGGAGCTGCATCCCGTTACCCATTGCGTGGTGGGTGACCGCATCGAGGCCGGCACCTTTATCGTCGCCGGCGCCCTCATGGCCGATGAGCGCGGCGTCGATGTTACGGGCTTCTGCCCCATCCACCTGGGAATGGTGCTCAAAAAGATGGAACTTATGGGCATCGAGTGCGAGCGTATCGAGAACGGCGTCCATGTCAATCGCGTCGAGCGCATCAGGCCGGTCGATATCCAGACGCTTCCGTTCCCGGGTTTCCCGACCGACATGCAGGCGCAGATCATGGTGCTTTCGGCCCTTGCCGACGGAAGCTCCGTAATTACCGAGAACATCTTCGAGAACCGCTTCATGTTCGCCTCCGAGCTCGTGCGTATGGGTGCCGATATTCGTATCGAGAGCCATCACGCCATGATTCACGGCGTCAAGGGCTTCTCGGGCGCACAGGTCACCTCACCCGACCTGCGTGGCGGCGCGGCGCTTGTGGTTGCCGGTCTTATCGCCGATGGCGTTACCGAGGTCTCGGCCATCCATCACATCAAACGTGGCTACGAGCAGTTTGTCGAAAAGCTGCAGGCGCTTGGCGCGCATGTCGAACATGCCACCGTTCCCGATCCCGTCATCTACTAATGCAGGTTGCCTATGTTTAACAAGAAACCCCTAGCGGATAACACCCGAAGACCCTCGACTGGTGCGCAGGCCAAGATCTACAGTCGCGACAATGTCGCACGCTATTCCGAGCGCGCCCGTCAGCGCCGTCGCGGCCGCACGGTTCGCCGCGTAGCTCTCATCGCCGTACTCGGCGTGCTGCTGAGCGCCACGACTGCTGCGGGTCTGTGGTTTGCCACTATCATGGGCAAGCTTGGCGACTCCAATGTCATTACCAACAACCTGCGCCAGATTCTGGTCGATACCAATGAGGCAAAAGATCCGTTCTACGTGTTGCTTCTTGGTACCGACGGTCGTCCGGGCGAGGATACGTATCGTGCCGACTCGATTATCCTGGCACGCATCGACCCCACGCAAAAGCAGGCGACGCTCATTTCCGTTCCGCGCGACACCAAGGTCGTGTACAAGGGCGAGACCATGAAGATCAACGCCTGCCACACCGTTGGCGGCGCCGAGGCCATGGTCCAGGCGGTCAACGAGCTGTGCGGCGTGCAGATTTCTCACTATGCCGAGGTCAGCTTTGACGGCATGCAGTCGCTTATTGATTCGGTTGGCGGTATCGACATCAACGCGACCGACGACGTCGACGATCCCGAGCACCTGGATATTAAGATTACCGCTGGTCAGCAGCATATGGACGGCGCTACCGCCCTTACCTATGCCCGCTGCCGCTACACCTATGCCGACGGCGATTACACGCGCATGCGCCATCAGCGTCAGGTGCTTGGCGCCCTTGCCAACCAGATTCTCAATAACTTCGATGCCACGAAGATCTTTGGCCTGGTTAATTCGCTGTCCGATATGCTCGTAACCGATATGAGCGTTCAGGATATCGTCTCCACGGTTAATGCCATGCGCGGCATGGATGTCGAGGGCATCTACTCGGCCAACCTGCCTTCGTATGCTGACGACAGCACTATGATCGACGGCGTGAGCTATGTCTTTGTCTACGAAGACGAGCTTAAGGAAATGATGGCCCGCGTCGACGCCGGTGAGGATCCCAAGGGCCCCAACACCATGGGCCTTTCAGACGGCTCCAGCTCCACGATCGGTGACCTCAACAACAATACGTCCGAGGACTACGCATATGGCACCGCGACCTCGTCGGGTGGCTCGGACGATTCCGACGATTCGAGCGACGGCTCCGATTACTACGAAGAGCCCACCGGTGACGGCAACGGCTACGAAGCCAACTACTAAGTTACGGCGTTTTACCAAACGCCGTAACGGCTCGACGCTGCGCGCCGTCCAGAGCGACAATTTGTCATTCAAAAGGCAAGGCATGACCAGAAGGTCAATGCCCTGCCTTTTTCATGCCAACTTGTTCGCTCTGGACGGCGCTCGCTCATATGACCCAATCCGCTGTCA
>URFU01000140.1 GCA_900547125.1 uncultured Collinsella sp. | reverse complement strand
GAAAACGGGCTAGATGTTACAGATTAAGATTATCTAGGTCGATATCGGTCGTTTGTCTCGATCTGTAACATCTAGGGTCGATTTCGCCGAGTTACTGTTACAGATCGAGATTTTCTTCTCAGCGGAATTTGAATGTCTCAATCTGTAACAGGTGGGCCGAAAAATGGACTCTAACTGTTACAGATCGAGATGTTTGCGGGAACCGCCACAAAGGTGCCTGTCCCCTTTGTGGCGGTTTGGGATGGGGCTTAGTACTGCCACATGTGATTGACGGGGCCGGAGCCTTTGCCCATGTCAAAGCCGGCGGCGAGAGCGCCCGTTAGGTAGGCCTTGCCGGCGTTGACGGCATCGGCAAGATCCATGCCCTGGGCCAGCGCGCAGGCGATGGCGGACGAGAGCGTGCAGCCGGTACCGTGCGTGTTGCCGGTCTCGATACGCTTGTGACGGAACCACGTGGTGAGCGGATCGCCCAGATGGTTGCCCTCGTCATCGAGCGGCGCGGGCTCTGCTAGCACATCGTTGGCTTCGTTGACAAAATGCCCGCCCTTAACGAGGGACGCGCAGCCAAAGCGGCGGGTGAGGAGCATGGCGGCATTTTGCTGCGTGCGCTCGGAATCGACCTCGTAATCGAGCAGCGCCATGGCCTCGGGAATATTGGGCGTGATGACGGTCGCCGGTGGGAACAGGCGGCGGGTAAGCGCGTCGGCGGCGTCCTCTGCGAGCAGGCGAGCGCCCGAGGTGGCGACCATGACGGGGGCGACGACGATATTTTGTGCGTCCCAGGCACTCAGGCGGTCGGCGATAACCTCGATAATCTCGGCAGAGGAGACCATGCCGATCTTGACGGCGCTGGGTCGAATATCGTCAAAAACGGCATCGATCTGCGCCGCGACAATATCCGGGGAGATATTCTGCACGGCGGTGACGCCGAGCGTGTTTTGTGCGGTGATGGCCGTGATGGCCGTCTCGGCATACAGGCGGTGCGCCGTGATGGTCTTGATGTCGGCCTGAATGCCGGCACCACCGCTGGAATCGGATCCTGCGATGGATAGAACGGCGGGTACCTTACTGCGATCCATGTTCGCTCCCTTGTTCGGTTGGATTCAAATGGGTCTTTAAGCCTGCATTATAAAGTGCCCGGGCCGGCTGTATGCCGATCCCGGGCGGGCGGTGCAATCTTTACGCAAATGGAAGCAAATGTTCACAGGTTAACAATTGGCAGGTGCTGCGGCGAGCCCATAGGCGATCGCGGCGATAAGGCTAGTCCTCCATGCCGAGATCGATCGTCGTACCCTCGAACACCTTGTTGACGGTACGGACGGCGCACATCTTGCCACACATGGTGCAGGTGCCCTCGGTGGCGGCGGGGGATTCCTCGTAGCGCTTCTTGCCCGTAACCGGGTCGAGCGCGCACTTCCACATGGCATCCCAGTCGAGCTTACGGCGTGCCTGGCCCATCTTGTCGTCCATGTCGCGGGCGTGCGGCACCTTCTTGGCGATGTCGGCGGCGTGTGCGGCGATCTTGGTGGCCATGAGGCCATCGAGCACGTCCTGGGCGTTGGGTAGGCACAGGTGCTCGGCCGGCGTCACGTAGCACAGGAAATCGGCACCGGAGCTGGCAGAGATGGCGCCACCGATGGCGGCGGTGATGTGGTCGTAGCCCACGCCGATATCGGTCACCAGCGGCCCCAGCACATAGAACGGGGCGTTGTGGCACAGGCGCTTCTGCAACTTCATGTTGGCGGCGATCTCGTCGAGCGCCATGTGGCCAGGGCCCTCGACCATGACCTGGACGCCGGCTGCCCAGGCGCGCTTGCACAGCTTGCCCAGCTCGATCATCTCGGCGGTCTCGGTTGCGTCGTTGGAGTCGTAGAGACAGCCCGGGCGGCAGGAGTCGCCGAGCGAAATCGTCACGTCGTACTCGTGACAGATCTCGAGCACCTCGTCGTAGAACTCGTAGAAGGGGTTCTCGTTACCGGTGACCTCCATCCATCCAAACAGCAGCGAGCCGCCGCGGCTGACGATGTTCATGAGGCGGCCAGTCTCCTTAAAGGTTTTGATGACCGACTTGTTGATGCCGCAGTGGATGGTCATAAAGTCCACGCCGTCCTCGGCATGCGCGCGCACGACCTCGAGCAGATCGTCCTTGGTAAGCTTGACCAGCGGCTTTTCCATGTAACCGATGGCGTCGTACATGGGGACGGTGCCCACCATGAGCGGCGTCTCGTCGATGAGCTGCTGGCGGAACTGGCGTGTCTTGCCCGAGTTGGAGAGGTCCATGATGGCGTCGGCGCCAAAGTCCTCGGCAATCTTGACCTTCTTCCATTCCTCGGCGGCATCGGCTTTGTCGCCCGAGATGCCCAGGTTGACGTTGACCTTGGTGGACAGGCCCTCGCCGACACCAAAGGCGCGCATGCCCTTTTTGATATGCACGATGTTGGCGGGAATGGCGATGCGGCCGTCGGCCACGCGCTCGCGGATGTACTCGGGGTCGCGATGCTCGCGCTCGGCAACCTCCTTCATCTGCGGTGTGATCTGCCCGGCGCGGGCGAAGTCGATTTGCGTGACGAGCTTGGGCTCGGTCTGTGTGCTCATTGGCACGGCTCCCTTCGTTGGCATTACCCATATCAGGTTTGCGGGTCAGGGCGGGCGCGCCCAATCTCAGCCTGCCGTCTTGTCCTGCAAGCTCCCCGATTATGTAATGGGCTCAAGTATAGCCTGAATGGGTACGATTGACGCGATGAGCATGCCCGTGGGGAGGCGAACATGGAAGACAAGCATCTATATCGGGAGACGCAGTGGGATGTGTCGGCCGAGGAGGGCCGTGCCCATCATGGGCTGGTCGCAATTGGTTTTGCGATCCTTGTCGTGATGGCGATCGCCTGTTGTATCTGGACGTTTGGCGGGCGTGGGGGAGCTGCCTGGGCGTTTGAGGCGGACGATAGCCTGCCGATCATGACAGTGAAGGTCACGGGCGGCAATACCGTTGCCGCGCCGGGCGATTATTGGTACCCGCGCGATGAGTTTGTGCAGTTGCAGCTGAGTGGTGGGTCCATTCCAGGTGAAGAAATCGAACGCGTGACGTTTGACGCGACGCTCAAAACGCTGACGGTGAAGCTCAAAGATCAAGGGGATGTTCCCACGACCATGGATATTGCCTTGACCGAATGGCGCCTGGAGCCTCCATCGGGTGTTGCGGTGCCCGAGGTTGAGCACGTCAAGATTGTCTATCAGGACGGTTCGACAAGCGGGATTGCAAAGGCCGACGGCCTAGCAGAATAGGTGTCGCACCTAGCCGGCCAAATCATAAAAGTTGCGGTGGAATAGTTCCCGTTTGTGCGATAAAAGGCTCAAATAGGAACTATTCCACCGTAAGTTATATAGAGAAGGCTGAGCGGGTCAGTTTTGGGTGGCGGCTCTAGAGCATCTGTTCGTTGATGAACACGAGGGTGCCTGGGTATGAGAGCTCGGGGGCGTGGCGATAGCCGATGTTGAACTCGGTGAGACGGCCGGCGTCCTCGAGCTTGTTTTCTGCCATCCAGCGGACCATCGAACCGCGTGCCTTTTTGCTGGCGGTCGATCGCTGGATGGGCTTGCCGTTGCGGACACCTTCGCCAAAGAGACAAGTGACGGTTGTGGCGTCGCCTGCGAGATGGGGTAGAACGGCCTTGGCGTACTCCACGCTGGCAAGGTTGACGACCGTGGTGTTGGAGCCGGTCGGCGCAATGGCGCATGCAAGTTTGTCGCCCCAAAACGCATAGAGGTCTCGGGCATCGTCAACGGCGAGCTTCGCGCCCATCTCCAGCCGATATGGTTCGACGGCATGAAAGGGGCGAACGCACCCGTAGAGGCCAGAGAGGATCCACAGGTGGCTTTGCAGCCATGCGAGCTGCGCGGAATCCATCACCTCG
>URFU01000139.1 GCA_900547125.1 uncultured Collinsella sp. | reverse complement strand
GTGTTGGGGGGCAGCGAGCCGCTAATGACCAGGCAGGTCATGTCCTCGAGCGAATCAATGAGCTCAAACATCTCCTGCTCGTTGGCAGCATTGATGGCAGCGCCTGCATTGACCATGTTGTACTCGGTGTCGGGACCGGCGTTGAGGAAGACATTGACGCGCGTGATGCCGTCGGTCCACACGGGCTTGACGGGCACGCCCAGGGCCTCGGCGCCCTTAACGATGAACTCGCCCGAGAAACCGGCAAAAAAGCCCAGGATCGTGGTGTCGACGCCGTAGTGATCGAGGGTGAACGAGACGTTAAGACCCTTGCCGTTGGGCGTATAGACTGCGTTGCGCGTGCGGGTGACGGTGTTGGCGGAAAGACCGTCGCAGGCAATGTTGTAGTCAATGGCGGGATTTGCAGTGAGCGTGTAAATCATGTAAGTTCCTTTCACAAGGCAACGTGTTAGTGAAAGTATATTCCACGCTTCGGGAAAAGACCATAGCAACTCGGCGAACGGTGTAGAACGCGTGCAGGGCGGCGGGATGACGGGCAAAAGAAACAGGGTCCTTGTCCTATCGCTCGCCCACAATATACAAAAATGGCGCCCCAGCGAAAACCGGGGCGCCATGCACGCGAAAATAATGAGTTTCGCTTACTTGCGGTCGAGCTTGCGGACAGCAACGCGCTTGCTGTACTCATCGACGTGGCCGAAGTCGCCGATGCCGACGGACTCGGCAACGTTAGCACCGGTAGCCATAGCGAGCTTCATGGCCTCCTCGACGTTGTCGCGATCCCTGTACCACTTGTGCAGGAACGCAGCGAGGGTGCAGTCGCCGGCGCAGACGGAAGAGACCAGCTTGATGTTGAACTCACGCTTGGCATACCAGATGTCCTCGCCGTTGGAGAAGTAGGCGTCGCCACGGCTACCACGGGTAAGCAGCACGTTCTGGACGCCGGCGTCGTGGGCGAGCTTCATGGCAACGCGGACCTCGTCGTCGGTGTCGACCGGCACGCCGAAGATGGCCTTCATCTCGTGATGGTTCGGCTTGATGAGCAGCGGCTTCTTGTGAGCGAGCTCCTTGAGCTTGTCGGAGGACAGGTCCAGGACGACGTCGGCGCCACGAGCCTGAGCGTGCTCCATGACCTGAGCCAGGAAGTCGGGCGTAGCTTTGGGAGGCACGGAGCCGGAAACGATCAGGCACTCAAGGTCGCCCGCGGTGTCCAGGATGTTGTAGAGCTCCTTCTGATGCTCCGGCGTAATCGGGGCGCCGGGGTTAAGGATGCCATACTCGTGCTGGCCATCGTTGACGTAGGTGTTGATACGCGTGATGCCGTCGGTCCAGACCGGGCGGCACAGGCAACCCAGGTTCATGACCTCCTCGACGATAAACTTGCCCGTGAAGCCGGCGAAGAAGCCGAGCGCGACGGTGTCGACGCCCATCTTCTTAAAGGCGAAGGACACGTCGAGGCCCTTGCCGTTGGCCGTGTAGCTGGCCGAGCCGGTGCGGACGTTCTCGTCAGGCTCGAGCGGAGAGCTCGAAACCGTCATGTCGACAGCCGGGTTAGCGGTTAGCGTGTAGAACATTTACAGTACCCCCTGTATATGTGAGGGCCGCGTGGCCGGCCCATTCCAACCACGCGGTTACCTCTGATACCAAATTAGCGAGCTGCGGACTCGAGCAGTGCCTTGACCTCGGCGGCGGTGTTGCAGGCGAGCGCCTTCTCGGCGAGCTCGTCGCACTCGGCCTTGGTCCACTGGCTGATGGTCTTGCGGGCGCGCAGGATCGACGGAGCGCTCATCGAGAACTCCTCCAAGCCCCAGCTGATCAGCAGCGGCTCGAGCAGCGGATCGGCAGCGGCCTCGCCGCACATACCGACCATGATGCCGGCCTTCACGCCGCTCTCGATGATGTTCTTGAGCGAGCGGAGCACGGCGGGATAGTACACCTGGTACAGGTTGGAGATGGTGTCGTTGCCACGGTCGGCGCACATGGTGTAGCCGATCAGGTCGTTGGTGCCGATGGAGAAGAAGTCGGCGACCTCGGCCAGACGGTCAGCGAGCAGCGAAGCGGCAGGCGTCTCGACCATGATGCCGACCTCGATGTTCTCGTTGAACTTACGGCCCTCTTCGGTCAGCTCGGCCTTGCACTCCTCGACGAGCTCCTTGACGGCCAAGACCTCCTCGACGCAGGTGACGAGCGGGATCATGATCTTGACGTCACCGAAGGCGCTGGCGCGCAGCAGGGCGCGGAGCTGGACCTTGTACTGGTCGGGGTTGGCCAGGCAGTAACGCACGGCGCGGAAGCCCATGAAGGGGTTGTCTTCCTTGACCATGTGCAGGTACGGAATCTCCTTGTCGCCACCAACATCGAGCGTGCGGATGATGACCGGAGCGCCCTTGAGCGCGCTGGCGACCTTGCGGTAGGCGTTGAACTGCTCCTCCTCGGAAGGAAGCTCGGCGGAGTCCATGAACAGGAACTCGGAGCGGAACAGACCGATAGCCTCGGCGTCGTGATCGAGTGCATTGGGCACGTCATCGGGGTTACCGATGTTGCAGGCGATGATCTTCTTGATGCCATCGGCAGTCACGGACGGCTTGCCGCGGAAAGCCTCGAGGGCCGCCTTCTCGGCAGCGAAGGCCTCGGCCTTGGCAGTGTAGGCGGCGAGCGTCTCCTCGTCGGGATCGGCCTCGACGATGCCCTTGCCACCGTCGACGACAACGGTCATGCCGTTGCGCAGCGCGGTGCAGCTGTTGGAAACCGAAAGGACAGCCGGAATCTCGAGGGCGCGCGCGATGATCGCGGAGTGCGACGTGCGGCCACCGGTCTCGGTGACGATACCGGCAACGTGGGCCTTATCGATCGTGGCGGTCATAGACGGCGTAAGGTCGTGCACGACAACGACGGTGTTCTCGGGCAGGTCGGAGAGGTCAACGACCTCCTTGCCCAGCAGCTCGGCAAGAATACCGGTGCGGATGTCGGCGATGTCGGCAGCGCGCAGACGGAACATCTCGTCGTCCATGGACAGGAACATGTTCTCGAACATGGTCGAGGTGTCCATGAGCGCCTGCTCAGCGCAGATGCCACCGTCAATGGCGGCGTTGATGGCGTCAGTCATGCCCGGGTCCTGAGCCAGGACAATGTGTCCGCTCATGATCTCGGCCTCGGCCTCGCCCACCGTCTCCTTCATGTGGTCGGCCTGAGCCTGGGTCTTCTCGCAGAAGACCGAAAGAGCGGACTGATAGCGCTCCTTCTCTGCTGCCGAATCAGCAACCTCGTGCGGCTCAAACGTCAAGTCGGGATCGACGGCGACCATGACGGTGCCGATACCGATACCCTCGGATGCGTTGACTCCCTGATACATTCCCATTCCTCTCTCCGTGTCATGTGATAAAGCGTTTTGCCATATCCATGACAAAAGAGCGCAGCTACCTTAATACAGGTCACTGCGCCCCCAAGTATGAACTTAATTGTTCAACATGCGACCCGTTTGAGTTCTACTCGCCAAGACCGCTCTTGATGAGCTCGATGGCAGCAGCCAGAGCCTCGGCCTCGTCGGCGCCGTCGCACTTGACCTCGACCTCGGTGCCGCAGGGGATACCAGCAGCCATGAGGGCCATCGGGGACTTGCCGTTGACCTCCTTCTCGGGGGTGACGACCGTCACGTCGCAGGCGTACTTGCCCATGGTGGAGGCGAAGAGACCAGCAGGACGCATGTGAAGACCCTGAGGATTAACGAGGGTAGCCTTCTCAGAAACCATAATTGACTCCTTTTTTGTGTTTAACCCCTGTCGTGTATGCGGCAGGAGTCAGATTCACGACGTTGTTTATATTAACTCACATCAAACTGTTTTTCATTGTGTTTCGCACGAATTATTGGACGGATGTCGTTGCTGGCCGCTTGCTCGCCCACAGAGGGCCGGTCGCGGCCTGTGAGATTTCCTGCTCTACAGTCCTGCTCGCACGAAGAGCACATTAAGTGCTCTTCGGCTCGTGCGGAACTCGCGATAAATCTCACAGGCCGCG
>URFU01000138.1 GCA_900547125.1 uncultured Collinsella sp. | reverse complement strand
CGCGCTCAGCGATCTCGTGCTCGAGCGGCACACGCAGACGAGCCATAAAGTCGTCGAGCGGAATGTTTTCGATCAACTGGCGATTAAGCACCAGGTTGTTGCACAGCGCCTCGTTAACGGTCTTGAAAAAGGACGCCGCAGCGCCAAGTGCGCGCTCGTTGGTGTCGCCGCCCATGGAGGAAAGCGTCTTCTCGACTGAATCGACGATCATCTCGACCACATCGACGGCAATGGCGTCGAGCAAGCCGTCGACCGTGCCAAAGTGCACGTAGAAGGTCTTACGGTCGACATTTGCCTCGCGCGCGATAGCGCTCACCGTAATATCGGCCAGGGGCTTTTCCATAAGCAGTCGCTCAAACGCCGAAAGAATCGCATTGCGACTACGGACGATACGACGGTCAAGGCGCGGTTTGGTGGTAGCCATAGACGTGTCCCCTTCATGTCAACAGCCCACCTGTAAGTCCTCTACATGTGGGAGATAATCAACGTAAGAGGATTATCCTACAACTCACATCGCAATGACGAGCGTCATCAAGAACGCACGACTCGCCCACTGAGTCCTAGGGCCGCTTCTTTTTATTGAGCGCCGCCGGGGAAACGCGTATACCGTCGCCAGTCTGACGAACGTAGGTCTTGCGAGCCGGCGTAGAGGCCTCAGCTGCCTTTTGAGCACGCTGATTGGGGTCCACGGTAACCTGGTACGCAGGATGCGCCTTAACGGGCGCAGAGGGCGTCTGAGGCGTGCGTCCAAGCTTTCGCATCACACGATCCCAGCGCGCATGAATACTCTCGTTGTGAGCACTCTTAAGGCCCAGCAGTGGGGCAGCCAAAATGGTCGGCGCGATAAAGGTGATCAGACGCCACAGTAGATAGCCGGCAGTAGAGGCCGTGCCAAAAAAGTGACCCAAAAACAGTGCGAAGCCACCCTCGGCGCCACCAGTGCCGCCGGGCAGCGGAACGGCGGAGCTCAGCAGCTGGACAAAGGCGCTCGCGGCCATGACCGAGAAAAAGTCGACTTCGTGGTGGCCAAAGGAGAGCATCAAAAAGTACGGAACCAGGTAGAAAAACGCCAGCTGCAGCATGGTGATGACAACTGTGAGCAGCATGGACGAAAAATGGCCGGCAGAGAGTTTGAATTTCTCGGAAAACGAGTAGATCTCGCCATCGACAAAGGTGCGCCAGACCTCGATCTTTGTAGCCGAGACGCCCACGCGCTCGAGCCAATTGATGATGCAATGAGCGACGCGCGTGACGGTCCTGGGCATCAAGGCCACGGCAAAGATGCCGAGCAGGATGCAGCAGTGGCCGCCAAAACTAAAGACGCACAGCAGCGTCATGTCGCCATAACGCTCGGCGAAAAACGGCATACGGGCGAGCAGCAGAATGGCGCCCCATGCCACCAAACCAAATTGGTAAACGATAAAGCGCGTGAACTGCGTGGCACCTGCTTCGCCCACGTTTTGGCCGGCTTTGGTAAGGCGGTAAATTTGAGCAGGCGTAGAGCCCATCATCATGGGTGTCAGGTTGCCAAAGAAGATTCCGCTCGCCTCGACCGAAATGAGGTCGCGGATGCCAACGGGCGAATCGGGGTCGAGCCAAACGGCAATCGCGTACGCAACGATGCCAAAAACAAGATACAGAAACATGCAAAAGCATGCAGCGAAGAGCCAGGACATCTGGACACTCGACATAGCGGCCCAAAACTGCCCCATCTGCCCGGTCACGACCAGATAGATGATATAGCCGATCAGCACAACGCCGATAAAGATGGCGCCGCGACGCGCGCTCTTGTTGTCATCGCCGCCAGAAACCTCGACCTGGGGCTTTGGGCTATGCTGAGAGGACTCCGTCATGAGGCTCCTTCTGACCGTCAAAGTATCTGGCCTATTGTACCCGTATGGGAGATGAGCAAAACGTAAAGCTATAAGGCAAATGGGATTAACAGACCAGACTACTTGCAATAAAAAACCCGGCCTTCTTACGAAAGACCGGGTATCTAAAACATGGTAGCCCGTACCAGATTCGAACTGGTGATCTCCGCCTTGAGAGGGCGGCGTCCTAAACCGCTAGACGAACGGGCCACATGACATCTGCACTGCCGTGCTGCGAGGAAATATATTACGGGACAAAAAACGCGAGCGCAAGAAGAAATTCCAAATTGCCCAAATTTTTGTCGGGAGGTTATGGAACACGCAGGTAAACACCATAGCTGATGATTTTTCTGGGACGGGGCTTAAAAAATCATTTTGCATTAAGTTGTAGTCTTAAAGAATCACTCGGTAATCAGAAATGATTTTTTAAGCCCCGTCCCAGAAAAATCATCCCAGGTTGAGATGAGTCAGGAGGGCTTCGCGCTCGTTGGGAACATTATCCTCGATCACAGCGTCGAGGGCGGCGTTGAGCAGCTGCCCCAGTTCCGGCCCAGGCTTGACGCCGGCGCGGATCAAGTCGCCGCCGTTGATGGCAAGCATCTTGAGCGTATAGGGCTCCCCCGCCTCAAGCAGGTCGTGGGCGAGCGAACGCATCCCCTCGATCGTCTCGACGTAATAGAAGCACGACGGCGCCTTGCCAAGCGTATCGGCGCGTTTAAGGTCCATAAGCTCGTCAATCAGGCGCGGCGTATCGACGCCCTCGCCCGAAAGCGCGCGCATCATATTGAGCAGGCAGGATCGCTCGGGACGCAGCGGCTTGTCATGGTACTTGATAAGCAGGCACACATCGCGAACCAAATCGTGCGAAAGCGCCAGGCGATCCATAATGGCGTGTGCCTTCTTGGCACCAAGCTCGGGATGACCGTAGAAATGGCCGCTGCCCGCATGGTCGACCGTAAAGCAATCAGGCTTGGAGACGTCGTGCAAAAACGCTGCCCACATAAGGCTCGAAGAGGGCGCGACGCCATCGCACAGCGCCAGCTCCCCTGCCACCGTCAGCACGCGGGCGATATGCTCGTAGACATTAAAGGCATGGTAGACGCTGCGCTGGTCAAACCCACGAGCCGGCGCAAGCTCGGGCACGGCGGCGCAAATAAGCTCGGGGTAGCGCAGCATCGCGTCTCCCCCGTGGCCGGTCGAAAGAATGCCCTCAAGCTCAATACCCACGCGCTCGCGTGCCACGGCATCGAGCAGCGGCGAGCACTCGGCAAGCGCCTGTTTGGTCTTAGGCTCGATCATAAAATCCAGACGGCAGGCAAAACGCACCGCGCGCAGCATGCGAAGCGCGTCCTCGTTAAAGCGACGCTTAGGATCTCCGACGGCACGGATAAGTTTACGCTCAAGGTCGCCTTGGCCATCGTAGCGGTCGACAAGACCACGATCGGGATGCCAAGCCATGGCATTAACGGTAAAGTCACGGCGCGCCAGATCGTCCTCAAGCGAAGCCGCACGCTCCACACTCTGGGGATGGCGGCCATCGGTGTAAAAACCGTCCAGGCGGTACGTCGTGACCTCAATGCGCTCGCCATCGCAAATGGCCGTGATGCCGCCAAATTTAATGCCCGACTCAACCACGGCAATGTCAGCCGACTCGAGCGCCGCCTTGGACTCCTGCCACAAGCCGCTGCAGCACATATCAACATCGTGGCTGGGGCGCCCCATCAGGGCATCACGCACCCAACCGCCAACATACCAAGCCTCAAGACCGGCTGCCTCGAGCGCACGCAGGACACGGATGGAGGCATCGGTCGGCTGCGTACCGTTGAGCGAAACATTGCACATAGCTATGGCCTCCTGCGCCTGCAAACGTTAATCGATGGTTCTCAAGAAGTCTAGCAAGAAACGAGCATGCGCGCACATGCAATCGTATCGTCGATTCGAACGAACGGGACAGTAAGCGCCACATGCGGCCAGAACGCAAAAAACACCCGCCTCGGAGATCCAAAGCGGGTGTTCGACAACGACATATCGATGCGGTTAGCAGACCTGGCGAACCTCGATGTGCTACTTATAATCGTCCACCTTGGCAAAATCGCCCAGACCGGCGCACTCCACCACGTTGGCGCCGGTGGCCATCGAGAGACGCAGGGCGTCCTCAACGCGCTCGGGGGCGTCGTGCCACACGGACAGGAAAGCGGCGAGCGAGGAGTCGCCGGCGCAGACGGTCGACAACACCTTGACCTCAAAGGTACGGTTGGCAAACCAGATGTGCTCGCCGTTGGAGAAGTACGCGCCGTCGCCACCAAGGGTCAGCAGCACGTTCTTAGCGCCCTTGGCATGCAGCTCGGTCATCGCGCCCTTAACGGACTCGTCGTCGCCACCGCTCACCTTAATGCCAAAGATGTCGAGCAGTTCATCGTCGTTGGGCTTAATGAGCAACTGCTCCATGGCAATGAGGGCGGCATCGTGGGACCGCTCCAGCCCCACCAATAACACATCCGGTTCATTTTGGGCAGTTTTGACGGTGAAAGCGCCCTTTCCACAGCCG
>URFU01000137.1 GCA_900547125.1 uncultured Collinsella sp. | reverse complement strand
CTGTTGGTCGCCCTGTCGGTCGGGGGTTTAACTCCCGCGCTCTGTTTCTCTGCTATTTTATATTTTTTTTGTCCTGTGTTCACACCCGTCCCCGCCTGGGAGACCTCCGTGGAACAAACCTACCTACTCGAGCTCAAACGCACCCGTGTACAGCTGGTAGTAATACCCGCGCTTGGCGATCAGCTCGTCGTGGTTGCCGCGCTCGATGATGCGGCCGTGGTCCAGGCAGATAATCGCGTCGGAGTTGCGCACGGTGGAGAGGCGGTGCGCGATGACAAACGTCGTGCGGCCCTCCATGAGCTTATCCATGCCGGCCTGCACGATGGCCTCGGTGCGGGTGTCGATGGAGCTCGTGGCCTCGTCCAGAATCATTGCCGGCGGATCGGCGACGGCGGCGCGTGCGATCGAAATCAGCTGGCGCTGGCCCTGCGACAGCTGGGCGCCGTTGCCGGTGAGCATCGTGTCGTAGCCGTCGGGCAGGCGGGTGATAAAGTCGTCCGCGCCCGCGAGCTTGGCCGCCGCGATGCACTCCTCGTCGGTGGCGTCCAGGTTGCCGTAGCGGATGTTGTCCATCACGGTGCCGGTGAACAGGTTCACGTCCTGCAGCACCACGCCCAGCGAGCGGCGCAGATCGGCCTTGCGGATCTTGTTGACGTTGATGCCGTCGTAGCGGATCTTGCCGTCGGCGATGTCGTAGAAGCGGTTGATGAGGTTGGTGATGGTCGTCTTACCGGCACCGGTGGCGCCGACAAACGCGACCTTCTGGCCCGGCTTGGCAAACACGGACACGCCGTGCAGCACCTCGTGGTCGGGCGTGTAGCCAAAGTCCACGTTGTCCATGACCAGGTCGCCGCGCAGCGGCACGTACTCGATCTCGCCGGTCGCGCGGTGCGGATGCTTCCATGCCCACATGCCGGTGTGGTGGTCGGCCTCCTCGAGCTGCCAGGTATCGGGGTTCACCTGCGCGTTGACGAGCGTCACATAGCCTTCGTCGGCTTCGGGCTTCTCGTCGATGAGCTCAAAGATGCGGTCGGCGCCGGCGAGGCCCATGACCACGGCGTTGATCTGCTGCGAGATCTGACCGATCTGTCCGCAGAACTGCTTGGTCATGTTGAGGAACGGCACTACGACGGCGATGGACAGCGTCATGCCCGAGATGCTCAGGTTAGGCACGCCCAGCGCCAGGAAAATGCCGCCCGCCAGTGCGACCAGCACGTAGAGCAGGTTGCCCAGGTTCATAAGGATAGGCATGAGGATGTTGGCGTACATGTTGGCCTTCTGCGAGACCTCGAAGAGCTTTTCGTTGCGCTCGTCAAAATCGGCTTCGGCGGCAGACTCGTGGCAGAATGCCTTGACGACCTTCTGGCCGTTCATGACTTCCTCGATATGGCCCTCGACCACGCCGAGTTCAGCCTGCTGCGCAATGAAGAAGCGCGCGGAGTTGGAGCCGAGCAGCTTGGTCATAAAGGTCATAAAGACGACGCCGGCCACAATGACCAGGCACATCCACACGCTGTAGTACAGCATGATAAAGAACACCGTGACGATGACGATGGTCGTCATGAGCAGGTTGGGCAGCGACTGGCTGATCATCTGACGCAGCGTGTCGATGTCGTTGGTGTAGTGGCTCATGATGTCGCCGCGCTGGTGCGTGTCGAAGTAGCGAATCGGCAGGTCCTGCATGCGGTTGAACATCTTCTCGCGCAGCTTCTCGAGCGAGCCCTGCGTAACGATGGCCATGGCGCGGTTCCAGAAGAGTGAGGACAGGATGCCGACGCCGTAGATGCAGGCGAGGGTGGTCACAAGCTTCAGAATTTTGGGCTGCGCGGTCGCCCAATCGCCCGACTGCCACGACTCGCTAATAATCTGCAGGGCGCTCTGAAGGAAGGTCGCGCCGATGGAGTTGATGATGGCGCAGAGCACCACGCCGACGACGACGAGGGGCAAAAGCACGGGGTAGAAGCCAAAGAGCGTCTTGATGAGGCGCGACATGGTGCCGCCCTTGCGGTTGAGCGCGCGCTCGGCGGTCGTTGCCTTACTCATGTGCCTCGCCTCCTTCCTGGGTCTGAGCTTGCGTTGCAGATGCCTCGGTGTCGGCCTCGACGGCCCCTTCGCCCTCGGCAGACATCTTGCTTTGCGAGGTAAAGGTCTCGCGGTAGATCTCGCTCGTCTTAAGCAGCTCATCGTGGTTGCCGATCTGCGCGATGCGGCCACCCTCCATGACGATGATGCGATCGGCGTCCTGCACGGAGCTGATGCGCTGGGCGATGATGAGCTTGGTCGTGTTGGGCAGATAGCTTGCCAGCCCCGCGCGGATCTTGGCGTCGGTCTTGGTGTCGACGGCGCTGGTGGAGTCGTCCAGGATCAAGATCTTGGGGCGACGCAGCAGGGCACGCGCAATGCACAGGCGCTGCTTCTGACCGCCGGAGACATTGGAGCCGCCCTGTTCGATCCAGGTGTCATAGCCCTTGGGGAAGCCGTCGACAAACTCGTCGGCGCAGGCCAGATGTGCCGCCTCGCGGACTTCCTCGTCGGTGGCATTCGGGTCGCCCCAACGCAGGTTCTCGGCAATCGTGCCGCTAAACAGCACGTTTTTCTGCAGCACCATGGCCACCTGGTGGCGCAGGGCGTCCAAGTCGTAGTCGCGCACATCCACGCCGCCCACGCGCACGGTACCCTCGGTGGTGTCGTACAGACGGGCGATGAGGTTTACAAGCGTGGACTTGGCCGAGCCGGTGCCGCCGATGATGCCGATGGTCTCGCCGCTCTTAATGTGCAGGTCGATATCGTCGAGCGCCTGGCGCTTTGCATGCGCGGAATACTTAAAGCTTACGTGGTCAAAGTCGATGGAGCCGTCGGCAACCTCGAGCACGGGCTCGGCGGGATCGGCGATCGTGGGCTCGGCGGCCAGCACCTCGGTAATGCGGTGCGCCGATTCGTCGGCCATGGTCACCATGACAAAGATCATCGACAGCTGCATCAGGCTCATGAGGATCTGGAAGCCATAGGTAAAGATCGAGGAGAGCTGGCCCACGTCGAACAGCGTGCCCTGGCTCGTGATGATGAGCTTGGAGCCCAGGTAGATGATGACGACAAACGCGCCGTTGACGCAGATGTTCATCATGGGGTTGTTAAAGGCGAGCAGCTTCTCGGCGCGGGTGAAGTCCATCTGGACGTCGCGTGCGGCGGTCGCGAACTTCTCCTTCTCAAAGTCTTCGCGCACATAGCTCTTGACCACGCGCATGCCGGTGACGTTTTCCTCGACGGACTCGTTAAGGGCGTCGTACTTGTGGAACACACGCGAGAAGATGGGGCGCACCTTAAAGATGATAAAGAACAGTCCAAAGCCCAGCAGCGGAATGATGACCAGGTAGACCATGGCAACGCTGCCGCCCATGATAAACGCCATGGTAAAGGCGAAGATCAATACCAGCGGCGCGCGCACGGCGATACGGATGATCATCATAAAGGCCTGCTGCACGTTGTTGATATCGGTGGTCAGGCGCGTGACGAGCGAGGAGCTCGAGAACTCATCGATGTTGGCAAAGCTGAACGTCTGGATCTTGTAGAACAGGTCGTGACGCAGGTTCTTGGCGAACCCGCAACTCGCATGGCTGCAGGTGACGCCGGCCGCGGCGCCAAAAGCAAGCGACGTCAGCGCGATGAGCACCAAAAAGCCCGCGGTGGGAAGCATCTCGGCTGCGGTGGCGCCGTCTTTGATGGCATCGATCAGGTTGGCGGTGATAAATGGAATCAGCATCTCGCAGAGCACCTCGCCAAGCACGAGCAATGGCGTGGCAACAGTGACTTTCATATAGTCGCGGATGCTGCCCATGAGGGTTTTAATCATCCAGTTCCTCCCAGGTTACACGGATTTTCTCGAGCATTTCGGCGAGCTGCTCGCACTCGTCGTGGGTGAGGGCACTAAAGGCCTGCTCTCTAAAGCGAATGCGGGCTGCCTGCTCAACGCGGGCCTTTTCCCATCCCGCATCGGTCAGGCGGATGGTGAGCTGCCGACGGTCTTTGGGATTGCGACTGCGCTCGATAAGACCGCCCAGTTCGAGCTTGGACAGAATCTCGGAAAGTGACCCCGGCTTGAGGTCGAAGTGCATGCCGAGTTCCTGTTGGGAAAGCTCGCCGGTGGGCTGCTTAGCGAGCAGGCAGACGATGGGCGCCTTGCCGGACACGCCTCCGCCATGAAAGTGCATGTAATGGCCGCAAAATCCCAAGCCGCTCAGGATGCGCTTGGCGAGTTTGTCCTCGGCGCTGACCGCTTCGGGTATGTCTACCGGTTGCGACGGGTCGCCGCCGGGCTCATGCGGAAGGACGAGTGGTTCAACACACATATCTAAGCTTCGCTCCTTTCTTTAGTTAGGTAGAGGGATTGTTTTGTGCCTAACTAATCTAGGAGCATAAGAAATCAATGTCAAGGTACCAAACTAGTGGTTACGCGGTTTTGCCAAACCGCGTAACGGCTCGACGCTGCAAACCCGCCAGAGCGGCAATCTGCCTTTCAACTTCGGCGGCATGACCAGAAGGTCAATGCCGCCTTGTT
>URFU01000136.1 GCA_900547125.1 uncultured Collinsella sp. | reverse complement strand
GTCATCGCCTGTTCCAGGCGCTCGGCAAGAGCATCGCCACCGAGTGCCTTGAGCTGAGCCAGGCATTGCTGCGCCGTGGCATCACTCTCAAGATACGTCGAGAATGCGGCAGCGAGCTTTGCCGCGTCTTTAAGATCTTCGGGTGACAGCGCCCTAAACTGATCAGACTGCAAAAAACCCTCAAACAGTTGGTTGGCAAGCATTCCCACCTGCTGCATTTGCTCGGGCGTGAGCTCCAGACCGTCAAAGATGCCCGAGAAATCTGGGGCCGGTGCTTTTGCCATGATGTCGCTGAAGCCGATGTCCCTTCCAACGCCCGAAAGGTCAATGTCCAGCCCGGATAAGTCGATACCAGAAAGGTCCATACCGCCGGCCGCACCCGAGAGTGCAGACGCATCAAACGAGAACGCGCTCTTGAGCGCCGCCTCGTCCACACTGAACATGCTGCCCAGATCCACGCCTTGTTTGGCCTCGCCTTGCAGTTCGTCGAAGGTTTTGCCCGTAAAGACATCCGTCTCGGGGTGGGCGAGTTGCTCCTGCACAATCTGCGAATCGGCGGCGCGCTCCATAAGCTGGCGAGTCAGCGCATGCGTGTAGGCAATGCCCGGGGACAACGCGCTCGCGTTGGCCGTCTCGTTGGGTCGCACCACGCCCACAATGCGCACGTCAATACCGTCGGCAACCTTGGCCGTCATAAAGTCGGCATCGTCAGACATGTCAGTCCACATGCCGGTCTCTTCGTTTTTGCGATACGCATCGGCCGGCGACAGCACCTTAAACGTCGTGGACAGCGCATCGTCGTAGGTAAAGTCGGTGCCGGTCTCGGGCGTTTCGACCCCACCGTCGGCCGCCATGGCGCTGTTAACCAGGTCATTGAGCTCATCAATATCCAGCGCACCGATGCTGTAGAGCGTGTAATCGCCCACCGTGCCACGGCTCGAAAGCACCATCACGGCTTCGTTGGCGGACGTAGGCCAATGGCCAGCGACGACATCGTACTGGCTGTCGAGCAGACTCTGGTCGTCGATCATCTCGTTAAAGACCGAGGTTCCCATGGATTCCATGCTCACCGTTGCCGCCGAACTTGCGCCTCCGCTCATGGCCTCGGTCATAGCGTTGGGCACCAGCCGGACGGGCTTCTCGTCACCCTTACTCGAACGATAGACAACTGGCGTCACGCCGTAGCCATACTGGATGGCGTTGACCTCTTTGTCGATACCATCGCCGCCGTCGTCAAGCCATGCCTTAAAGCTCGTCATGTCGTTGGACTTAACGCTCGCAAACATATCCTTTACGGCCGTGACCACGGGAATCTTATCGGTTCCCTGAGCCTTGCCGTCGGTACCGTCGTCGGACGAATCCTCGCCGTTGGACGCCTCGTCATCCGTGGCCCCCTGCCCGCCCATCATGGACGACAGGTCGTAATCCTGCTTGAAAATGGTGAGCGGGTAGCTCGAGAGCGTATCCTCCTCGACCTTTTTGATGTAGCCGTTTACGCCGTTGGACAGCGCCAGAATCGCCGCAATGCCGATAATGCCAATCGAGCCCGCAAAAGCAGTCATGGCCGTGCGACCCTTCTTGGTCATGAGGTTGCGGGCAGAAAGCCCCAGCGCCGTCACAAAGCTCATCGAGGTTTTGCGCGTAGGCTTGGCCTCGCGGCGCGTGGCGTCAGCGACATCGAAAGGGTCGGAATCGTCGGTGATCTTACCGTCCGCCAGGTTGACGATGCGCGTGGCGTATTGGTACGCCAGCTCGGGATTGTGCGTGACCATAATAACCAGGCGGTCGCGCGCCACGTCTTTGAGCAGATCCATGACCTGTACGGATGTCGTTGAATCCAAAGCGCCGGTCGGCTCGTCGGCCAGCACAATCTCGGGATCGTTAATCAGGGCGCGGGCGATGGCCACACGCTGCATCTGCCCGCCCGAAAGCTGGCTCGGGCGCTTGTTAACGTGCTCGCCCAGGCCGACTTTCTCCAACGCCTCGCGCGCACGCTGGCGGCGCTCGGCGTGCCCCACACCCGTGAGCGTAAGCGCCAGCTCCACGTTTTCCAAAATGGTCTGATGCGGAATGAGGTTATAGCTCTGGAACACAAAGCCGATGCGGTTATTGCGATAGGCATCCCAATCGCGATCGTGAAAATCCTTGGTCGAAATACCGTCGATGAGCAGGTCGCCGGAATCGAAATGATCCAGTCCGCCGATGACGTTGAGCATCGTAGTTTTACCCGAGCCCGAGGGACCCAGAATGGCCACGAACTCGTTATCGCGAAAAGCCAGGCTTACGCTGTCGAGCGCCACCTGCGTAAACGACTGGGTAACGTACCTTTTGCAAATACCTTTGAGCTCCAGCATCGATGGGCTTCCTCCCCGCACAGGGACGGGCACGTCGGCCTTTCCCCATCACTCGCGTGTAATGCGTTTTTCCTACCCCATCTCACCTTTGTCATACACGCTAGCAGGAGAATTGGCAGTGAGCTAGAGGATTGGATCACTTGTGGTGCTGCATTGGCTCCGGGTCCCGCGTTGGTGCCGACCCTGAGTAGGAGCCGGCTCTACGGTCGTACCAACGATGCTGCGAAACCGGTCCCGCAACGGCTCCAAACGGGACTTCGGCAACGGTCTCACTTCAGCTCCAGACCCCAACGAGTGGCGGCAAAGCGCTCATTTCCGGCCAAACCGCCACTCGTTCACGGCAGTCCTCGTTCAAAGTTGCCCAAAAAGGCCCTACTTCTCCAATCCACACGGCATCACGTTATCGCTACCGCGACGGTCTTTGGTCACAGCAGCAAAGAAACGATAACCGCCCGAGAAGTTATAGCAGTCAAAACCGTGCTGAGCGAGAATGCGACAAGCGATGTAGCTACGAAGACCACTTTGGCAAATAACATAAACAGGCTTTGCCACGTCAAGCTCCCCCAAGCGAGCGCGCAAGTCATCAACAGGGATGTTCATAAAGCCGTCGATATGACCGCGACCATACTCGCCAACCGTGCGAACATCGAGCAGCTGCACGCTTCCGTCGCGCGGCAGATCAGGCTCCTGTTCCCAATGCCACTGCTTGAGGATGCCCGAGTCAACGTTCTCGATCATAAAACCAGCCATGTTTACCGGGTCTTTTGCCGAAGAATATGGCGGCGCATAAGCCAAATCCAAATCCTTGAGCTTATCGGCCCGAATACCGGCCTGGATTGCCGTCGCCAGCACGTCGATGCGTTTATCGACGCCATCGACGCCCACAATCTGCGCACCCAGCAGACGCAAGGTTTCCCTCTCAAACACGACTTTCATGGTCATGGGCGTCGCTCCGGGATAATAGCCCGCATGCGATCCGGGCGACAGCACAACGCTCTCGCAATCAATACCTGCCGCACGCGCTGCTTTCACAGAAATTCCCGTGCTCGCAGCTGTCAAGTCGAACACCTTGATCACCGAAGAGCCCAACGAGCCCTGATAGTGACTGTCTAGGCCACAGATCACATCGGCGACGATACGCCCCTGTTTATTGGCGGGGCCCGCAAGGGAAATCACTGCGTCCTCGCCCGTCACCTGATGCTTGACCTGCACGGCATCGCCCACGGCATATACGTCGAGAGCAGATGTCTCCATGCGATCGTTCACCACAATGGAGCCCTTGATGCCCAGCTCGATGCCAGCTTCCTTTGCCAAATGGCTCTCGGGGACAACGCCGATAGCGAGCAGCACCATATCGGCCACGATAGAATCTTCGCCCGCCACATGAGTGACCACACGGCCATCGACCTCTTCAAAACCCGTCACGTCGGCACGAAGTCGCAGGTCAATGCCATGCTCGCGCACTTCCGTGTGAAGCAGCGTTGCCATATCGTAATCCATGTTGTTCATTAGTTGACGAGGGCGCTGCAGAAGCGTCACCGTAAGGCCCAGGTCGCGCAGGTTCTCGGCAGTCTCGATGCCGATAAAACCGCCGCCGATCACCACAGCGCTCTTCGGCCTATGCTCTTGTACATAGTCATGGATATGCAGCGTGTCCTCGACCGTTCGCAAGCTGAAGATCTTATCCGAATCGATCCCCGGAAGCTCAGGGCGAATCGGGTGCGCGCCAGGCGAAAGAATCAGCTTGTCATATGTCTCGACAAATTCTTCGCCGGTGAGCAGGTTGCGGACGTCAACCGCATGCACATCGGGGTGAATGGCGATCACCTCATGACTCGTCTTCACGGCAATGCGGAATCGATTCCAAAATCCCTCGGGCGATTGCAGCGTGAGCGCAGACTCCTCCTCAATCACGCCGCCAATAAAGTATGGCAATCCGCAATTGGCATAGGACACATAGCCCGTGCGCTCGAAAACAACAATCTCCGCCTGCTCGTCAAGCCTGCGCAAGCGCGCCGCGGCCGATGCGCCGCCGGCAACGCCTCCCACGATAACCACCTTCATGGTTAACGCACCACCTTTCCACCGTAGCTATTGATTCCGCCAATGTTCTTCACGTTGCTGTAGCCTGCACGCTGGAGAAAACTCGTGGCACGACCGCTACGAGCACCACTCAAGCAATGTACAAACAGCGGGGCGTCCT
>URFU01000135.1 GCA_900547125.1 uncultured Collinsella sp. | reverse complement strand
AGCTCTACGCTCAGCGCAAGGACCTGGATATTGAGCTCGACGATCTCAACACCACCGAGATCCAGACCAATAACGCCATTGAGGCCGCTAAGAAGCGCCACGTCGACGGCTCTGACTATCGCGAGGTTCAGGACCTGGAGAACGAGCTCGCCACCCTGGCCAAGCGTCTGGACAAGATCGAGCATACCCGCAAGGACGTCGTCATCGCCCATAAGGAGGCGCTCGACCGCGAGGCTCGCGCGCAGGCCATCATCGCCAAGTTCGAGGAAGGCGTGAAGGCCGACACCAAGGCCGCCCGCGCCAAGGCCGCCGACCTCCAGGCACAGATTGACGCCGCCACCAAGGAGCGCACTGCGCTGGCTGCCACGCTGCCGACCGACGTGCTCACCGACTACGAGCGCCTGCTCAAGCAGTTCCGCGGCCTGGCCGTCGAGACCATCAAGGGCAACATCCCCACCATCTGCCACACCGCGCTGCAGGCGTCGTCCATGAGCGACCTCAACCACGACGGTAGCGAGATCGCGCACTGCCCGTATTGCCACCGCTTGCTGGTGCTTCCCAGCAAGGAAGCCTAAATGATGACGGCGGCATCCAACAATTCAATGCTACTTGAGGGAAAAACGATCCTGCTGGGCATTACCGGCGGGATCGCCGCCTATAAGTCGTGCAATATCGTGCGTCTGCTGCAAAAGCTCGGCGCGCGCGTCAAGGTCGTTATGAGCGAGCATGCCACCGAGTTTGTGGGTCCGCTCACCTTCCGTGCGCTCACCCACGAGCCGGTCGCCGTGGGCCTGTTCGACGACCCCTCAGACCCCATCCACCACATTTCGCTGGCGCAGGAGCCCGATCTGGTGGTCGTGGCGCCCGCGACGGCCAATATCATCGCCAAGATGGCAAACGGTATCGCCGATGACCTCATCTCCACCACGCTGCTTGCCACACCGCGACCCATCGTTATCGCACCTGCCATGAACAACGGCATGTGGAAGGCGCCGGCAACGCAGGCCAATATGGCCACGTTGCGCGACCGTGACGTCCATGTGGTGGGACCCGGCAGCGGCTACCTTGCCTGCGGCGACGTGGACACGGGACGAATGAGCGAGCCCGAGGACATCGTCGAGGCCGTCTGCGAGGTGCTGAACCCCGTCCCGCAAGACCTGGCGGGCAAGCGCATCGTAATCACCGCCGGTCCCACACACGAGCCGATCGACCCCGTACGCTTCATCGGCAACCGGTCGTCGGGCAAGATGGGCATCGCCCTGGCAGGGGAGGCCGCTCGCCGCGGTGCTGCGGTCACGCTTGTGCTGGGACCGACATCGTTCGATGTCCCCCGCGGCGTGGAGTGCGTGCGCGTGCAGACCGCCGCAGAGATGCTGCAGGCGGCGCTGGGCGCCTTTCAGACGGCCGATGCGGCCATTTGCGCGGCAGCCGTCGCCGACTACACCCCCGAAGCCCCTGCGGACCACAAGCTCAAAAAGGCCAACGAACGCTTGGATTGTATCGAACTGGTCGAGACGGTCGATATCTTGGCTGAGCTTTCGCGCCAGAAGGGCGAGCGATGCGTGATCGGATTTGCGGCCGAGACCGATAAAGTCGTGGAGTACGCTCAGCGAAAGCTCGCCCGCAAGGGTTGCGATGTAATTATCGCCAACGATGTATCGCGCGCCGATTCGGGCTTTGGAACCGACACCAACAAGGCTTGGATCGTGAGCACAGCGGGTACGCAAGAACTTCCCGTGCTAACAAAGCCCCAGCTCGCAGATACAATTTTGGACTTGCTTCAAAATTTGTAAAAAAGTTCTTGCACAAGGGCAAAGTTTCGGGTTAATATACTCCCTGTTGCGAGCGAGAGCAGAGCAACAAACAAAAGCTTCGGGACGTGGCGCAGCTTGGTAGCGCACTTGACTGGGGGTCAAGGGGTCGCTGGTTCGAATCCAGTCGTCCCGACCAGAAGTTTGCAGGTCAGGCACCTAGTGCCTGACCTTTTTTGTTTTAAGCAATTGCTTAATTTTGATTAAGCAACAGCACGCCAAAATCTACCTGCGCGATATTCGCTTTTTGCGGTTACTTGCGCGTTTTGCACACGCTTGAGCCGATTTATTGACGCGATACGAATCTACATACGCGTAGCTGGTATACAGCCGAGTACAGGCTGTATTTATCGCGGCGATTTACACAGATATAGCGACTGTATCGAACAAGCGTGTCGCTGTATTTATTCCAGTAGTCCACTTGATTGGTGGACAAGTGGGCTGTTGCAACGAAACGCCAAGCAGGACGGGCTCTATACGAGGACGCCGCAGAGGTAATGGCGGAGGAGTGCGGCTGGCGCTCTGAGAGCCGCTGTATGACCCTATTTCTCCTCAACCCGAATACCTGTGCCGCGAACCTAAACCGTTCGTACACTTGCCAAAAGATAGGCCCGCGCGGAGTCGCGCGGGCCTTGCACTAGAAAATCTAGAAGCACCAAGCGGGAAACACGTTGCCGGCACTGTTGGCACTACCGCTGCTCCAGCGACCGAAAGGGTCAACATAGATAAAGTCCGTTGAGTCACTCGGAGACACGGAACGAGTGCTGAAATAGCACACAATCTCAGGTCCAGAATACCTCGACGTCGCATAGTACTCGTACTGGGCGCCGTCAGACTGGAGGTCTCCGTAAATCTCGGTCGTCGAGAGGATGAAGACCTTGTCATTCGTTGCCGTCGGAGTGCCGGCGCTACCGCCGCCCTCGTTGTCCGTCATCTTCGTGACGGCCTTCGCCTTGGACTGGAGCTCGGCCGGCAGGAGCGCCCAGAGGTCACCGGAGTTCAGGCGGGCGCGGAGCTTAGAGGACCTCCAACCGCCGACATTGGTCTTTGTGTCGTTCCAGATGTGTTTGTATAGGACATCGTTGGTCGTCTCAAACGTCAGCCCCGCCTTGCCGCTACCGTCGGCGAGGTCGTCATGGTTGATACCGATGATGCGGTATCTGGGCATCGTGGTGTCAGCACTGCGAATCTCTCATAGAAGATATGCAACAACTTGATAATTTCGCAGCCTTAAGGAAGAACCTTTTCACTGTTTCCGAGGACAGCACAATTGAAGAAGCCTCGGTCCATGAAGGAGACTCTCCCATATACATAGATTAAGATAAGGCTGTGTATGACCAATATGAACTTGAGCATATTCCGTCCGTATTCATACTGGATGATCAAGGAAACATCATCGGCTTATCCGAAGGAGAGGAAGAACCTCTTGCCTTATTAAAGAAATACGCCGAATACAACGGATATAAAGCGGAAGGAGGCGACATCGAGTAACTATCAAAGGCCAGATTAAGGAGCCAGCCATGAAGAAATGCCTACCCTCCATCGTCTCAGCAACTCTTTGCCCCTCCCTTGTCATGACACCATTTGTACCCGTTGCGGCAGCCCATGCCGACGAGGGATCTCCCGCCGAGAGCAGCGATATCCACGTCGGAGTCAATTACGACGAAAATTACGATATATCCCTTTTTTGAGCGCGGGCGCTGCGCGGATTCATATTCCTAGGCGTGGTGCGATTCTCACGGATCTGCAAATAACCGCCCCGTCCCTCACAAGGTCAAGCTGAACGCGAAGGAGGAGGCTTGCCTGCGCGATCCCTACCTTGCTGGCACCGCTGAAGTTATCGCCGGTCTCGCGACAACCGGTCCTAGCGGCGGCTTTTTTGCAACCGCAATGACATCGTACCAACTTTTCACTTGCATGTTCTGAAAGGAAGTTGCCATGTTGTCGCAAAATCAATCGAGATACTTGAACACAATCGGCTTTGCCCTGCTTGCATTACTCTTTGCTAGCGACCTTTTGCTGAAACCGCCCAAGGAACTCGTTTCGCTTGCCATAGCCTGCATTTCCGCCCTTTACTTTACGGCAACCCTATTCGTCGGACTAAAGGAGAGGAAAAAAGGCGCAGTCGTTGCATCTGCCGTAGGCGTGATCACAGCCATTGCCTCATTCTTTATCTGACACATTGGTGATCTAGGGGCGATATCGTAGGAATACGACCGGGAGAGCCGGGACCAGATTGCCGGGTTGCCCGGTCGGGTCGCGCGACGGCGCGGCGGTTCCACAGAAAGATCTCCGGACTTCACGCCGTTTCAGATCGCATTGTAGACAGCCATCTCGTCTTCGCAGTCGGCGAGCACGCGGTGTGCGTCGTCGTTTTGGATGTACAGTAAATCTCGAAGGTCCTCCATGCACCAGCGTCCGAGATTTGGCCATGCGCGTCGCGCGAGTTGATAAGTGTCGATTGCGATGTTGTAGTTAAAGTCCAGACCAAAGCCGTCCCAGGCAGAACGGCATTGTTTCCTTGATTATCAACTTCATCCGGACACTTCCCGCATTCATCCGTGTGTGTACGGATGAATGCGGGATTCGATACCCCGGCGGCCTGATCGGCAGACCGCCGGGAATTCTCACTCCTCGATAAAAGCCGGCACTCGGTTAGTCCTGCGCATCTTGAAATCGCCAGTCTCGTGGGAGACGTAGAGAATGCCGGCCATCCCATCACGTGATGCATACGCCGGGTGAACAGACCCGCAATCC
>URFU01000134.1 GCA_900547125.1 uncultured Collinsella sp. | reverse complement strand
CGAATCACATCATCGGCAGACGGGTCATTACACAAAGAATAGGTCTTGGGGAATAGGAAGCCCTCGAGCGAATCGTTTGCAGCGCCTTTTAGGAACGGATAGTCGTTCACATAATTGCTGGCCTTCGCCTGGTTGAGGAAGTCCTCTTTTGAGATACTGTCGTACGCCTGGGCCACGCGATCGGCGACCTGGTCAACCGTCAGGCCCTCTGGGATAGTCAGTGCATCGGAGCCCGCATTGGGGCCCTCCATGAGCTGCTGAACGACCTTGGTCGCATCCATGAGCGTCGTGAACGAGTAGGTGCCGGGCTTGAGCGACATGTCGGCGTTGAGCTTTTTGACCGCCGCGTAATAATCCTTGGGATTTTCGACGATATGGTTCTCGGAGAGAATCGAAGCGATGCTGTCACCCGAGGCACCATCGGGAATAGTGATAGTAACCTGCTGGCCAGCAGTGACTTTCGCATCCTCACCGGCAAAAAAGCCCTTGACAGCCGGTACGGCGAAGAAGGCGATGGCAGCGAGAACGATCGCCGCAACCACAGCACCGATAATCATAGGCACCGGCGAGCTTTTCTTTTGGGCGCCGCGTCGAGCGCGCGTGTTATAGCTCGAGCGCGTGGCCGGAGCAACGCCGTGCGAGCCATGAGCATGATGTGCGTGGGAGCGTGATTGCGGTGCCTGTCCCTCCGTGCGCTGGGCAGGAGCCTGCTGCTTAAAGCGGGAACCGCCCGCGGGCTGGGCTGTATGGGCAGCAGACTGCTGAGCAGGACGACGAACAGGCTGCTGGCTTGGACGCTGAGTGGGCTGAGTGGGGCGAGAAGAGGGCTGCGCCGAACGTGCGGCGGGTTGGGCCGCGCGCTGAGTCGGTTGCGTCGGACGCTGACCGGACGATACAGGGCGTGGCGCAGGCTGTCGTGTACGATTCGGCTGGCGCGGATCGAAAGCGCTAGACATGCGAAACCTCCTCGTTTTTGCGATCGAGCCACGTCTGCAAGAACAGGCTGGCGGCGATCATGTCGATCTTGCCCCTCATCTGCTTTTCGTTGAGTCCCTGCTCGCGCAAGATACGCTTGGCCTCTTGCGAGGACAGGCGCTCGTCCTCAAACTCCAGCGGAAGATCGAGCTTGTCGGCAATCTTTTGCGCCACGGCGGCAACTCGCTCGGCCTGGGGGCCGGGCTCACCGGCCATGGTCAAGGGACGTCCGCTAACCAGGATGTCGGGCTCATAGTCCTCGACCAGGTAACGGAACGTCTTGGCCATACCGGTAACCTCGGCGGCCGGAAGCACCTTGACGGGCATCGCCATCTTGCCATCACGGCTCGAGACGGCGATGCCGATCCTGGTCTCCCCTATGTCCAGCGCGAGCGCGACCACAGCGACTACTTAGGCGCCGAGCGCGGTCTTGGCGGCCGCGAGGGCATCGGCGATACCGGCGGCGTTCTTACCACCGGCCTGGGCCATGTTGGGACGGCCGCCACCGCGACCGTCGACCAGGCCCGCAATCTGCTTAATCACGTTGCCGGCGTGGAAACCGGCCTTCACGGCGTCATCGGAACCGGCGGCGAGCAACGCAGGCGTGCCCTTCTCGGTCACGCTGGCAACGACGCAGGCGACAGGGCCGGCGACCTTCTGGCGCACGGTATCCCAAACGTTGCGCAGGTCAGCGGCCTCGAGACCCTGGAGCTCAGCGACAACGAGCTTGTAGCCGTTAACCTCAACGGCGCCCTCGATGGCACTGGAGATGGCATCAGAAGAGCCACCGGTCAGCGCCTTCTTGAGCTTGTTAGACGTCTCGCGCAGCTCGGCCTGCAGGTTCTCCACACGAGCGGGGACCTCGTCAACGCGGCACTTGAGCGCAGCGGCAGCGGCGTCAACGAGTGCCAGGCGGTCGGCCATGTAGTCGAGGGCGCCCTTAGAGGTAACGGCCTCGATACGGCGGACGTTCGAGCCCGTGGAGGACTCGGAGATAATCTTGAACAGGCCGATCTCGGCAGTGTTGGCAGCATGCGTACCACCGCAGAGCTCGCGGGAGAACGGCTGGTCCTCGGCGCCCACGGAAACGACGCGGACGACGTCGCCATACTTCTCGCCAAACAGGGCGACGGCGCCGGCGGCCTTGGCCTCGTCGATGCCCATGACGCGGTTCACGACCGGCTTAGATGCAAAGATCTGCTGGTTGACCAGGTCCTCAACAGCCTTGAGCTGCTCGGAGGACAGGGCCTCAAAGTGCGTGAAGTCAAAGCGCAGGTGCTCGGGCGTCACCAGCGAGCCAGCCTGGGAGACATGCTCGCCCAGGACCTGCTTAAGGGCGGCGTCGAGCAGGTGCGTGGCGGTGTGGTTGCGGCGCAGGAATCCACGGCGCTCGGCGTCGAGCGCGGCGGTCACGGTAGCACCAACGGTCAGCGTGCCCTCGGTGACGTGCGCAACGTGGGCATACAGGCCGTTGTGGTTCTTGGTATCGGAAACGGTCAGCAAAACGCCCTCGGCGGAAAGCTCGCCGGCGTCGCCCTGCTGGCCGCCCATCTCGGCATAGAACGGGGTACGGTCGAGCACGACCTCGACATCCTCGCCCGCGGCAGCGGACTCGACGGACACGCCGTTGCGCACGATGGCGACAACCTTGGCGCCCTCGATCACATCGTTGTCATAGCCGTCGAACTCGGTCGCAGCGACCTTGTCCGAAAGCTCGACCCACACGTCGTTGAAGCTACCCCAGGCATCGCCCTTGGCATTGGCGCGAGCACGGGCCTTCTGGTCCTCCATGCAGGCGGTGAAGCCGTCCATGTCGACGTCATGGCCAGCGGTGCGAGCAATCTCGACGGTCAGGTCGATGGGGAAACCAAAGGTATCGTGCAGCTTAAAGGCGACATCGCCCGGAAGTACGGCGCCCTCGGCAAGCGCTGCCAGGGCCTCGTCCAGGTAGACGCGGCCGTTGTCCAGCGTCGTGGAGAAGCGCTCCTCCTCAGAGGCGACGATGCCCTTAACGAGCGCGACGTTCTTGAGCAGCTCGGGATAGGCCTCGCCCATCTGAGCGTTGACCTTTTCGATGAATTTGGGCAGGAAGGCGCCCTCGATGCCCAGTAGGCGACCGTGGAACACGGCACGGCGGAGCAGGCGACGAAGGACGTACTCGCGACCCTCGTTACCGGGCAGGATGCCGTCAGAGATCATGAAGTCGACGGCACGGGAGTGGTCGGCGATGATACGCAGGGAGCGGCTGGCACCGGAGTAATCGTCGGCGTCATAGGTCTTGCCGCTGATCTCCTCGCCCAGCTTGATGAGGTGCTGCATCAAATCGCCGTCGTAGTTGGCGGTCTTGTGCTGCATGATGGCGGCCATGCGCTCCAGGCCCATGCCCGTATCGAGGTTGCGGTGCGGCAGCTCCGGCATGGAGCCGTCCTCCTGGCGGTCGTACTGGGTAAATACAAGGTTCCAGAACTCAAGGAAGCGGTCGCAGTCGCAGCCGGGCTTGCAGTCGGGGCTGCCGCAACCGACCTCCTCGCCCATGTCAAAGTAGATCTCGGAGCACGGACCGCAGGGGCCGGTGGGGCCAGCGGCCCAGAAGTTGTCGTCCTCGCCCAAGCGGGAGATGTGGTCCTCGGCAACGCCCAGAGAACGCCACACGTCGTGGGTCTCGTCGTCCTCGGTAAAGACGGTAAAGTACAGGCGATCGAGCGGCAGCTTGAACTCCTTGGTGATGAGCTCAAAGGCCCAAGCGCAAGCCTGCTGCTTGGAGACGCCGCCAAAGGAGAAGTCACCGAGCATCTCGAAGAACGACAGGTGACGGCCGTCCTCGCCGATGCAGTCGATGTCGTTGGTGCGGACACACTTCTGGCAGGAGATCGCGCCGATCTCCTTCATGGTCTTCTTGCCCTGGTAGTACTCCTTAAACTGGTTCATGCCGGCGTTGGCAAGCAGCAGCGAGGGGTCGTCAGGAACAAGGGACGAAGAAGGATAGAGCTTAAGACCGCGCTCCTCAAAGAAGTTGAGGAACTTAGAGCGGATCTCGGCCGTAGTCATTGACGGGTAGTCAGCACTCATAGAGGGAATCTCCTCGGTTTCACATCGAAACAGTTCAAACGTAACGATATTACCATCCCACCGCGCAAGTGCAAAAAAGAGGGCCGCCAAACAGCGACCCTCCAGCGAATTTGCACGTTATTGCCTATGTACTTTAACTTGAAATGACTTACTGTTCATCATCATCGTCCATGGAGCCGTCGATGCCGGTTTTGGTGTCGTCCGAGTTGGAGTCATCGTCCTTGGCGAAGGGGTTCTTGAAGAAACCCGTAGCATCGGGCTGAAGGCCCGAGAGCTTCATCCAGGGATTATCGAGCTCGGGTTTGGGCATGGCCTGGGCCTCGGGCGCAGTCTCGTTACCGATGAGCTCGGACTCATAGATGAACGTATCGTCTCCAAGCGCGTCATAGGCGGCAACCGGGTTGCCCTCGTTATCGCGATAGGGCGTGCCCTTAAACACGGCGCCGTCGTATGCCACGAGCTGGCGGCCGGTCTCGTTCTCAAAGTAGTAGACGAAAATGCCCTTGAGGGCCGCGCACAGCGGAATGGCGATAACCATGC
>URFU01000133.1 GCA_900547125.1 uncultured Collinsella sp. | reverse complement strand
TGCCGGTTGAGGGCGTGAGCCTAGGCGCCGGCTCGGACGAGGCGACCGTTCCCGTCGATACCACGGTGCTCGATTTTGCGCTGGCTAACGTCGCGCGTGCGACTTCGGCCGATGCCAACGAGACCTGCCAGGCGCTTCTCAACTATTACGCCGATCGCCCGGTCGAGGTGTCCGAGCCGCTTTCGGTCATTCCGTTCTCGTCCTCCAAAAAGTGGAGCGGCGCGTCGTTTGCGCAGGGCTCCTATGTGATGGGTGCGGCGCAGTTTGTGCTTTCTGATCGTGTGTTTTCTCAGGTCGAGAATCGTGTCGCTGAGCTTGCCGATACCTGCCGCGTGCTCGTGGTGGCGCGCGTGGACGGCTTTACGCCCGATGGCGATATGGTGGGCGAGGCCGAGCCCGTGGGCTTTGTGACCATCCGCGATGAGATTCGTACCTCGGCGGCCGAGACCATCGGCTACTTTAACGAGCAGGGCGTGACCCTCAACGTGAGCAGTGGCGACGACCCGCGTACGGTGTCGTCGATCGCGCGCGTGGTGGGCGTGCCGGGGGCGGACGCTTATGTGGACGCTACGACGCTCGATACGCCGGCCAAGCTCGATGCCGCAGTGGATCGCTACCACGTCTTTGGCCGTGTGACCCCGCAGCAGAAGCGCGAGCTCGTGCAGGCGCTCAAACGCCGCGAGCACACCGTGGCCATGACGGGCGACGGCGTCAACGACGTGCTGGCGCTCAAGGAGGCCGACTGCTCCGTCGCCATGGCGGCCGGTTCCGATGCCGCGCGCAACGTGGCCGAGATCGAACTCGTCGACAACGACTTTGCCTCGATGCCCGCCGTGGTGGCCGAGGGCCGTCGTTCCATCAACAACCTGCAGCGTTCGGCCTCACTGTTCCTGACCAAGACGCTGTTCTCGATGGGCCTGGCGGCGCTGTGCATCGCGTTGCCGCCGTACCCCTTCGAGCCCATCCAGATGACGCTCATCAACTTCTTCTGCATCGGCGCGCCGGGCTTTGTGTTGGGCCTGGAGCCCAACAATGCTCGCGTGAAAGGGTCGTTCCTGACGAACGTGCTCAACCGGGCACTGCCGGCGTCGATTGCGGTCATTTTGGCCGCGGCGCTCGATATCTTTGTGGCGCGCGTGTTTGGCTTTAACCAGCTCACGCTGTCTACGATGTGCCTGCTTACGTCGTGCGCGGCGAGCGTCAGCCTGATCTGGCGTATCTCGCAGCCTCTCACGCCCTTACGTGTGGTGCTCTTTGTGTTTGTAGTCGTCGGCATCTTGGTGGGCGTTATCGGATTCCCGGAGCTACTGTCTATTGCCAACCTGTCGATGGGCCAGATGGTTATCTTGGCTGTCATCGTGGTCTTTACCTGCTCGGTGTTCTTTAAGCTCGCCACGATGATGGATTCGCTCAAGCCGCGTCGTCGCCATGCTGCCACCGGCTTTGGCCGCGGCGTTCGCGTCCGTCTGGGTCGTGGCGGCGGCAAGGTGAGCTCGACGGGCTCAACTGCCCAGCGTTTTGCCAAGCGCGTCGCCGCCGATATGGCGCAGCGACGCGAAGACCGCACCGCTCGCGAGGCCGAGGCCCGCGCACTCGAGGGCGTGGCCCAGGCCCAGCCCAAGAAAAAGAAGTCCACGGGAGCCAAGCGCTCCCGCGTGACCAAGTCCGCCCAAGGCATCAAAGTCTCGATGCCAAGCAAAAAGAAGAAGTAACTACGCGCCCTGGCGATGTTGAATTGGTGCCTTGCTCCTGTGGGGCCGTGGCGATGTTATGCTCTAACCTCGATTGTTTGAATTGCTTCGAAAAGAGGATGCCGTGATCTGCCCGCATTGCCTTAAGACTATCGAGGACGGCGCCTCGTTCTGCCCCTACTGCAACGCCTATGTGGGTCCGGGCGATGGCCCCGAGCACACCGAGTTCGTGTTCTGTGAGGGCTGCGGTGCCCGTCTTTCTCCGCATGATCGTACGTGCCCCAAATGCGGACGCCCCGCTCCGGGTATCCTCTCCGAGGACGCGGCCGCATCCGACCTGGCAGCGGGCCGCACGGCGGGCTTTCCGCGCCTAACGCAAGAGCAGATCGATACCGAGGTGCCTCATGCGCCGGCCTCTGCCGCTGCGGTGCTTTCGGACGCCGCCGACCCCAATGAGACCTGCGTGCTGCCGGCTTTCGATAAGGATTTCGGTATTCCTAAGGTCGATATCCCCACGCCCGTTTCCCTGCGTGACGATGCTCAAAAACCCAAGCGCAAGGTGCATCCCGACGAGGCCGCCTATCACAAGCACAAGCGCCATATCCCCAAACCGATTATCGTCATCGCGGAGCTCGACGCCGAGTGCGGCGGTGCCTATAGGTTAGAGACGGCCGAACCCATGGGTGTCATGCCTGGCTTCTACGACCAGTTTGGCCAGGCCGCGCAGACGACCTTCCCCACGCGCCAAAAGGGCGAGGCGACTGAGGACGATACCAAGCAGGACGATTCTGCCGAGGTGGTCCAGGAAGAAACCGTGCTCACCGATGATCAGCTCTATACCAGGCTCGACGGTCTGTATCAGACCATCGTGTCCTACGGTGACGAGGACCAGATCGGCGAGGTCATCGATTCCTTTAACAACGGCTATCTCCGAACGCCGCTGTCCACCCGTCAGGAGCTGTCGCAGAGTGCCTACGCCCTGCGCGACCAGATCAAAAAGACGCAAGATGAGCTCAACAACCTTAAGTATCAGGACGATACGGTCTATGCGGATGACATCGCCCACTTAAAGCAGCTTGCCGAGTGGATGTATGAGCGCGTCGACGTGATCTGCCAGAGCTGGGATATCTCGCTGGCCATTCCCGATGGCGAGTCGATGAGTTCCCACCAAAGCGAGATCCTGGCGCCCATCGCGCAGGGCGGCAACAGCGCGCTGAACCAGTACGACGCCAATGTGGGTTCCTGGAAGCCGCAACAGCGTTCCTAAAATTAGTTCGCCATAGTCGGCATAACCTACGTCCGCAATTGATGTAAGCGCATGCTTATTGCTACAATTCGTACAAATATGCTTTAAACGCACGAGGAAGGAACCACATGTTTGGTTTTAAGAAAGAGCTCTACACGCCCGAGTATCAGCTTGCCGGCGACGAGTGCGCCGTTATCGAGACGTCGAAGGGTACCATCAAGGTCAAGTTTGACGGCGAGGGCGCTCCCATTCATGTCGCGAACTTCTGCGAGCTTTCCACAATGGGTTTCTATGATGGCCTTAAGTTCCATCGCTATGTGCCCGGCTTTGTCATTCAGGGTGGCGACCCCAATACCCGCGACATGTCCGGCGCCGACGTCGCTGCCGGCCTTGAGGGCCCCGACGGCATGCCCGGTACCGGTGGCCCCGGCTACTGCATCAAGGGCGAGTTTGCCACCAATCCGCGCAACAGCCATGTCGATGGTGCCCTTGCCATGGCACGCTCCATGGACCCCGATTCCGCGGGTTCGCAGTTCTACTTCTGCTTGGGTGCCCAGCATAACCTCGATTCCGGTTACACCGTCTTTGGTACCACGGTCGAGGGTCTCGATGTGATTTCGCAGCTGCGTGCCGGCGACGAGATCGTCCATGTCGAGATCGTTCACGAGTAAAGGGGACTTCCTTGAATAGCCAGCTGATCCAACAGGGCCGCGCCGCTTACCGCGCGGGTGATTTTTCCGCTGCAGCCCAGATGCTTGGGGCGGCAAAGACTCCCGATGAGATTATGGGTGAGGCCGACCACCTTCGTGGCAACGCCTTGATGCACCTGGGCATGTATGCCGAGGCCGCCGAGGCTTATGCTGCCGCCCTCAACGACGGCACCTACGGCAAGCGCGGCGCGCTGCTCACCAACCGCGGCAAGGCGCTCGCCGCCGTGGGCGACTACACGACGGCCGCCCAGGCGTTCTCTGCTGCTACGCAGGATGCTTCCTATGCCACGCCGTTCAAGGCCTATCTGGGCCTGGGCAATGCGCTGTTCCAGTCGGGCGATTATGCCAACGCGGGTACTGCCTTCCGTCAGGCTGCCATCGACGGCGCCAATCCGGCTCCCGCCGCCGCACTCGGCGAGCTCGGTCGTTGCTTCATTAAGCTCGGCCGTCCGGCGGATGCCGTGGAGACCTACCGCACGGCTATCGACTTTGCCGGCCCCCGCGACGACACGCGTGCGCTCAATGCCGGCATGGGTCAGGCGCTTTCTGCCGCCGGCCGTCCCTCCGACGCACTCGGCGCCTTTAACGCCGCCACCGCCGACGGTATCTACCAGCTCACGCCCGAGCAGGCCGATGAGCTTGCCCGCGTGCATGATTCGCTTGCCGCACTGTCTGCCCAGACGGCTATGGCCACGGCTCCGGCGCCCGCGATGGACGCTCCTGCCGTCGATCCGCTCGATCCTACGGGCGCGACCGGTCAGTTTATGCCCGATCCCTCGGACACCGGCTTCTTTACGCTGTCCGAGTCCGAGATGGTCCAGCAGGACCGTCAGGATCGTAAGCAGGCCAAGGTCCGTCGTCGCCATCGCCACACGGGTCTCAAAGTCTTCATCGTGCTGCTTCTGCTCATTTTGATCGCCGCGGGCGGTCTGGGCTTTGCCTACTCGGGCGGCGTTGGCTTCCCGTCTCTGGAGTCTGGCGTTACCGTTCTGTTCCAGGCT
>URFU01000132.1 GCA_900547125.1 uncultured Collinsella sp. | reverse complement strand
GCCTGGAGAGCGAGCTTTCCAATATCGACAGCGACGCTACCTGCGGTAGCGGCCATACCCGCTGGGCCACTCACGGCAAGCCCTCCGTTGTCAACGCCCATCCCCACACCAGCTGCGATGGTCGCATCGCCATCGTCCACAACGGCATCATCGAGAACTTCGCCGAGCTGCGCGAAGAGCTGGAGGGCCGCGGCCATCACTTTAAGAGCGAGACCGATACCGAAGTCTTCGCGCACTTGATCGAAGAGGCCTATGCCGAGACGCGCGACCTGATGGCTTCCGTGCGCGAGGCCTGCACCCACGTGGTGGGCGCCTATGGCCTGGCCGCCGTGTGCGCCGACGAACCTGGCGTGATCGCCGTTGCCCGCAAGGACTCCCCGATTGTGGTCGGCGTGGGCGAGACCGGCTCCTACGTTGCCTCCGATGTGATCGCGCTTATCGATGCCACCCGCGATGTCGTGGTGCTCGAAGACGGTCAGTTTGCCAAGCTCACGCCCGCGGGCGTCGAGTATACCGACGAGGCTGGCAACGTTATCGAACCCAAAATCACCCATATCGACTGGGACCTGGACATGGCCGAAAAGGGCGGTTATCCCGACTTTATGCTCAAGGAGATTCACGAGCAGCCGCGCGTGGTGCGCGACACGCTGGTGGGCCGCATGACCCCTGCCGGTGAGCTCGATATCGACGAGCTGGGCCTTTCGCTCGAGGAACTCAACGATATCGACCGCGTATATGTGATTGCCTGCGGCACCAGCTACCACGCCGGACTCATCGCCAAAAACCTTATTGAGGGCTGGGCTCGTATTCCTACCGAGGTTGAGGCGGCTAGCGAGTTCCGCTACCGCAACCCCATCATCACGCCGACGACGCTCGTCGTGGCCGTGTCCCAATCGGGCGAGACGGCCGACACCCTTGCCGCCATTCGCGATGCGCGCATCAAGGGCGCCAAGGTCTTTGGCATCACCAACGTGGTGGGCAGCCCGGTGGCGCGCGAAAGCGACGGCGTCATCTACACCAAGGCCAACAAGGAGATTGCAGTCGCCTCGACTAAGAGCTTCATCGGTCAGGTCGTGAGCCTCACGCTTTTGGCCTTGCTGCTGGCGCAGGTCAAGTACCGCTTGACCACCAAGCAGACGCGCATGCTGTTCCGCGAGCTTTCCGATACGGCCGAGCAGATCCAGTGGATCCTGGATACGCAGACCGAGGCCGTGCACGAGGCCGCGCTTGTGTGCAAGGACGCGCAGTCCGCGCTGTTCGTGGGTCGCGGCATGGGCGCCGCCATTTCTTATGAGGGCGCGCTTAAGCTCAAGGAGGTCAGCTACCTGCATGCCGAGGCATATGCCGCCGGTGAGATGAAGCACGGCCCCATCGCGCTGATCGATCCGGGTTTCCCTGTCATCGCGGTGGCAACCAAGAGCGCAACGTACGATAAGACGGTGTCGAACCTCATGGAGTGCAAGGCTCGCGGCGCCAAGGTCATCGTCGTTGCTACCGAGGGCGACGAGGAAATCAACAAGATTGCCGACTGCATCATTCGCGTGCCGTCCGTCCGTGACGTGTTCAGCCCCATCACGGCGAGCGTTCCGCTGCAGCTGCTCGCCCGCGAGGTGGCCATCCTGCGCGGTTGCGACGTTGACCAACCTCGTAACCTGGCGAAAAGCGTTACTGTCGAGTAATTGTTGTTCCGCCGTTCTGCCGAACAAGGCCCGGCTCCGTTGCGGCGGAGCCGGGCCTTGTTGCATTTGCCCAGATAAAACCTGCCAAAATAAACCTGTCCCTTTTTGGCAGGTTAGCGGAGCTTGCTGGTCTCGAAGTACTTGGGATATTGGTCCAGGACCTCGGTCTGGTTGCGGAACATCATATGCAGGTGCTTGCTGACCAAAAAGCTCGCCTCGATGGGGTCGCGGCCGGCGATGGCGCGGCGGATTTGCTTGTGCTCGTTAACAATCTCCTGATTGTCGAGCCTCTGCGTGGCGGCGCGCAGCCAGCGGAAGCGCTCCAGGTCGGCATTGGTCGCCTCGAGCCACGACCACACGGTGCTGCGGCACGCGATGCTAAAGATCATGCGGTGCATGAGGTTGTCGCTTAAAAAGAATCCGATGCGATCCTCTTCGGCCATGGCCTTTTCCTGCAGCGCGATGGCTCGGTCGAGCTGCTCGATGCCTGCCGAGGTGGCACGGGCGCAGCACTCCACAATCACCTGTTTTTCCAGGTGTTCGCGAATGTAGCAGGCGCTCTCGGCAAAGGTGAGGTTGATGGGCGAGACATAGGTGCCGCTTTGGGGCACGGTGCGCACCAGGCCCTCTTGCGCCAGGCGCACCAGTGCCTCGCGCACAGGGGTGCGCCCCATATCCAGGTCGTCGCAAAGCTGCTTGACGCCTAGCTTTTCGCCCGGCTTGTAGTCCAGGTAGACGATTTTGCGTCGAATGGTGTGGTAGGACTGGTCCTGTAGGCTCGTTTCCTGCTCGCCGACGTGCATCGATTCTTCCATAGTGCCTCACAACCGTTCTATCACACTCATATATCAGCTGTTAATTATGCCGCGAATCAGCTCTCCGCGGTGGGTAATTCGGCTGTTGCCTAAGAACTATTGCGGCTTCTTAGTCTTTGTTTGCGCAGAGCTGCGCCCAATGTTGCCGTATCATAAGCCGTCGCAAACGTGAAATAGAAAGAAGGAATCCCATATGCAACTGACAAATATCGTACGCGAGCGCTGGAAGGGTGTCTTGTTCTGCCCGATCATCGCCATCCCCGCGACGTTGCTCGGCAAACAGATTGAGGTGGTCGGCGGTCCGGTATTTGCCATCCTCTTTGGCATGGTCCTGGCGCTCGTCTTTCCCAAGAATCGCCGCGAACAGCTCGCCGCCGGTGTCACCTATACGTCTAAAAAAGTCTTGCAGTACGCGGTTATCCTGCTTGGCTTTGGCATGAACCTCTCCCAGATTCTGTCCAAGGGCGCCCAGTCGCTGCCGATTATCGTGGCGACGATCTCGACCTCACTTGTCATCGCCTTCGTGCTCTGCCGCGTTATGAACGTGCCGGGCAAGATCGCGACGCTTGTGGGTGTGGGCTCGTCGATTTGCGGCGGTTCGGCCATCGCTGCGACCGCGCCCGTCATCGATGCCGACGATCGCGAGATTGCCCAAGCCATTTCGGTCATCTTCCTGTTTAACGTTATCGCGGCGCTCGTGTTTCCGACGCTCGGCGGCATGCTCGGGCTGACCAACGAGGGCTTTGGCCTGTTTGCCGGCACCGCCATCAACGACACCTCGTCGGTAACGGCTGCGGCGAGCGCCTGGGATAGCATGCATCCCGGCGCCAATGTGCTCGAAAGCGCCACAGTGGTTAAGCTCACCAGGACGCTGGCCATTATTCCCATTACATTGGCTCTCGCATGCTGGCAGATGCATCTGGCGCGCAAGGCCGGCGGCGACGCCAAAAGCACGTTCTCGCTTAAACGTGCGTTTCCCATGTTTGTGTTGTTCTTTGTGCTGGCGAGCGTGATCACCACGGTGTTTCAGCTTCCTGCGTCCATTACGGCGCCCATCAAGGAGCTGTCGAAGTTCTTTATTGTGATGGCCATGGCGGCTATTGGCTTTAATACCGATATCGTCGAGCTGGTCAAAAAGGGCGGCAAACCCATCGCGTTGGGCTTTTGCTGCTGGATTGGCATTGCATGCATGAGTTTGGGAATGCAGCACGTGCTGGGAATCTGGTAGAGAAGTAGCTGATTTGCGTGTTGCGTGCTGGCGAGCGCATGCCTGCGGTGGAGCGATAGGAGCTCTTGCGGGTATGGCTTGTCCGCAGGTTGATAGGTCCCGAAGAGCTCTTATCGCCCCGCCAGGATGGCGATGCGGGGCAACTCATATACTCGCAGGACGGCGACTTTTGCCCTATAGTGTTTGGTGAGTAATATCGTTCAATTTTGAAACATTCGGTCGTGCGACCGTCGGCGGTTGCACGTCGCCGCGGACAGGGGCAAATCATGGATAGCGATGCCAAGCTGCAGATTCTGATTGAGGCATTGTCCGCAGCCGGAGCATCGGCGCTGGCAATCGACGAGCGCGGTGGCGTTGTGATCTCGACTATGAGTGACGCGGCGCTCGAGCAGGATATCGCTGCTTTTGTTTCCGAGCGTCTCGCTCGCGTGGGCGATGGGGCGCGCCTGGTGATGGGCCACGAGGGCGTGCGGTTGAGCTTGACGGTGCGCCCGACGGCCAAGGAGCGCGGAGCGCTTTGGGTGGTCGTGGCGCATGAGGTGCGCGCCGCTGCGACGCATGCGGGCATCGAGTGGCTCAATGCCGACGAAGTCGAGGCTCGCTACGCGTCGAGCACGTACGGCATCGTCGAAGACGCGGCGGCGGTCGCCGCCCCCGTACGGGAGAGCTATGCGCGTGGGGTGCCCCTTATGCTCGAGGGCGAGCTGGGCGCGGGGCAGGATCAGATTGCAAAACGCCTGTACCTGGATGGACCCTATGCCGATCAGCCCTTTGTGTCCGTTGCGCTCGATGAGCTTACGGATCGCGGCTGGCGCCATCTGCTCAAAAGTTCCGAATCGCCGCTATTCCAAACGGGGCTGACACTTTGCATGGGCGGCTGGCATGCTGTTGGCCCCCAACGTCTGCGCGAGCTCGTGTCCGCAATGATCGACACGGCGCTCGCAACTCGTTGCCATG
>URFU01000131.1 GCA_900547125.1 uncultured Collinsella sp. | reverse complement strand
GTGGAAGCACATCATGCTCACCGTTTCGTGTGATGACTTTAGCAGTTCCTATCTGTTCGATTCTGTCGAGCCCATCGTCGACTGCGTGGATGCTGCGCACGAGATTATCGGCAGCAACGAGCCGCTGCTGTGGCCTTCGCGCCTGATTGCCTCGCTCGGCGGCAAGAACGTTAGCGCGACCAAAAACGGTACCATCGACCTGGAACAGGACGTCGACCTGTCCATGCTCTCGGACGCCTTTGACCAAAAGCAGTTCGAAGGGGATCTGGGTGCCGCCATCGCCGCATTCAACGAGGGCCGCACGGGTACCTTTGAGGCATCGAGCTCCTACGACGAGAAGGCGGGCAAGTTCACGATCGAGAAGGCCCGCTCCAACGAAAAGCTCAACCGCGAGCATGTCATTAAGTATGCAGAGATCGAGCTCGCGTCGCTAGCCGAGACCGTCGATCTTACGAAGCTTGGCAACGATGCATACGAGCCGCTCACCGGAACGCTGACCGATGATCAGATTCAGGCCGCATGCGATGCCGCCAACAACTTCCTAGGCGTCAACGTGACTCTCAAGCTCAACGGCAACGATGCCGGCAAGGTCGACGGCAGCTCGGTGCTGCAGTGGATCAGTTTTGCCGACCCCGCGAACCCCACACTCGACACCTCCCAGATCAGCAACTGGGCAGCAGACCTCGCCAATGGCTTTAACACCGTGGGCTCCACTCGTTGGTGGACGCGCGCCGATGGCAAGCAATGTGCCGTCGAAGGCGGTGACTTTGGTAGGTCTATCGATAGCAGCACGCTTGCCAAGCAGGTCGAGGATGCTATTAACAACAAGCAGACCGGCGAGATTGAGATCAATTACTCCCAGAAGGCCGACGCCTTTACCGCCAAGGGCGAGCCCGATTGGAAGGCGTATATCGACGTCGACCTGTCCGAGCAGCACGCGCGCTACTATGACGAAAGCGGCAATATCGTTTGGGAGGCCAACTTTATTTCCGGCAAACCGGGCGAAGATGCCACCCCCGAGGGCGTGTGGCAAATCAACAGCAACGACGGCGCCACCAAGCTTATCGGCGCCAAGGACCCCAAGACCGGTAAGCCCAAATACGAGTGCCCGGTGAGCTACTGGTTGCCGTTTGTGGGAAACATGGTTGGCTTCCACGACGCTACCTGGCAAAACGATTCGAGTTTCGATAGTGCCGAATCGTACAAATGGTGCGGTAGCCACGGCTGCATCAATCTGCGCCTGGCCGATGCCAAGGCGCTCCACGACTGCATCAAAGTCGGTCTGTGCGTGGTCGTGCATTCGTAGCACGTCACGCGCAACGCAACAAAGCTCAGCGACACCTACCTTTCGATGCTGAAAGAAACGCGCCTATGCGCCCGCCCCAACCGGTGGGCGCATATACTTATCGCGGTATGTTCTATAAAGGAGACGCTATGTCGAATGTCCCCACCATCACCTCGGGCCCCGATGATTCCGGGCACGCGCCGGAAAGCGCAACTGAAACTCTACCGCTCATCACAAGCGCCCCCACCGCACAGCAAAACGACGACGAGCAAGGTAACGCCGGGATATCCGACGATGAGGCCTACGCAAAGCTCAAGGCCAAGCGCGCGGAGCGGCGCCGCAAAAAGCTCGTCCGCCGCGGCATCGCTGCCGGCATCGTGGGCGGCATGATCCTAATAGCCATTATTGTGAGCGTTGTCCTCAATTCGCAGCCGCAATCTGCAGGTGGACCTGTTACCGACATGGTCATGGAAGGCACCTTTACCACGACTGTCGAGGCAAAAGGACAGCTCAAGCCAATTTCTGCCTCAGTGGTCTCCCCTTCTGTCGACGGCACGGTAGCATCGATCAACGTGCAAGCCGGTCAGAGCGTCAACGAGGGCGACGTGCTCATGACCATCAAAAACGACGAGCTCGATCGCAACGTTGCCGAGGCGCAGCGCGCGGTGACTGCCGCACAGGAAGACCTGAAAAACGCACAAGCGGCGCTCGCCGCCGCACAGGCAGCACCGACGCTGGATGTCGACGGATCTACCACCCCGACGGATGTAACCTCCGACGCCAGCGCCGTCTCGAGCGCCCAGCGCAATCTCGCCTCGGCCCAGGCTACCCTGGACCAGGCAAATGCAAAGGCGGCAGAACGCACCGTAAAGGCCCCCAGCTCGGGTAGCATCGTCGAGCTCAACGCCAAAGTGGGCGCTACGGTGACCGGAGGCATGGTCATGGGCGAAGGCGACACGAGCGGCGGCAAGCAGTGCATGCAGATCGCCGACCTCTCCAAGATGAAGGTGACGGTTCAGGTGGGCGAAAAGGACATCGCCAAGATCGCCGTGGGCCAGAGCGCCAACGTTACCTATCCCGCGTTTCCCGATATCGTGAGCCAGGGCACCGTCACGGCTATCGCGTCGGTGGCAAACTCCGACGCCGCCAACGGTGGTGGCGGAAGCGTGACCTTTAACGTCGACATCCTCATCGAGGTACCCGATAGCCGCCTTAAGCCCGGTATGACTGCCGAGGTCTCGGTAGTGACCGAGCAGCTTGACGACGTGGTCATGGTGCCCACTATGGCGCTGATGACCGAGGACGGCGAACACTATTACGTCAACGTGGCAACCGATGACGAAGGCAAGGAAACGCGCCGCGTGAAGGTGACCGTCGTGACGCAAAACGACAACGACGCCGTGGTCGGCAAGACGCAGGTCAAGCGCGACGACCAGGGCAACGAGATCAACCCCGACGTGCCGGTTACCAAGTTGCGCGATGGCGACACCATCGTGATGGATACCGGTGCAGGCATGACGGCAGACGGCGGCAACGCCATGCCTGCCGACGAGGGCATGTAATGCGCCCCGTCATCGACATCCGCAACGTGCACCGCATCTTTGAGAGCGAAGCCGGTTGCGCCCACATCCTGCACAACGTGAGCCTGGCGGTAGACCCCGGTGAGTTCGTCGCCATCACCGGCCCCTCGGGCTCGGGCAAGTCGACGCTCATGAACATCCTGGGTTGCTTGGACAAACCGACGGCGGGCGACTATTACCTGCAAGGGCTCAACGTGGCCGAACTCGACGATGATGAGCTCACCGAGGTGCGTGCGCTGAGCATCGGCTTTGTCTTTCAGAGTTTTAACCTGCTGCCGCGCCTGTCGGTTATCGAAAACGTCATGCTACCGCTGTCCTACACCAATGTGCCGCGCAGTCAGCGCGAGATGCGCGCCGTGCACGCGCTGCAAGCTGTCACGCTTCCGGTCGACCATTGGGACCACCGCATATCAGAACTCTCTGGTGGACAGATGCAGCGCGTTGCCATCGCGCGCTCCCTCGTCAACGCTCCGCCCATCATCCTGGCCGACGAGCCCACGGGAAACCTAGACTCGACAACCGGGGCGCTCGTCATGGAAACCTTCCACAAGCTCCAGGAGCGCGGCAAGACCATCGTGCTCATCACGCACGACCCGGGCATTGCCGCTGAGGCCGACCGTGCCGTGACCATCCGCGACGGGCGAATCCATGACGGCGCATATATCGCGCATGCGCCGAATACGCTACGCGGAGCTGTCAGCAACCTACCCGCGATTTGCGCACCTTCTACACCGCCGAAAGGAGCGAAGGCATGAGCACCCGCGATCTTGTCCAAGAAGCCCTGCACTCGCTCGAGGCCAACAAGGGACGTAGCCTGCTCACCATCCTGGGCATCGTCATTGGCATCGCCTCGGTCATAGCCATGACCTCGCTCATCGGCGGCATCCAAAACAGCTTGGTCAACAGCTTGGGCCTCAACGCGGCCCGCATGGTGCAGATCTACTCGTCCCAAGAGCTCACCGATTCGGATGTCGAGAAGCTGCGCAAGACGGTGCCGCAAATCGAGCAGATCGGCATCGTCGATAGCGCCTATTCCGAGTACAAAGTTGGGGATAAAAGCTATACCGTCATGGCCCAAGGTATCGATAGTGACATGCTCGATGCCGTGGGCGCCAGCAAGATCGTTGCCGGTCGCACCTATAACGACATCGAGTCCAAATCCGGCGCGCGCGTGGCGCTCATTGGCCGCGGCGGCGCCGATCAACTGTACGGCAACGAACAGGACGCGATTGGCAAGACCATCAAGGTTTCGAGCGGAGACGTGCAGATTATTGGCGTCATCGACGGCGGCAACGACTCCATGGGCTCGCTGAGCCTGTACATGCCACGAGAAACGATCGCCGAGCTTTTCGGCGATGACAATCCATCGTTTCCCAGTGTGACGGCACTCGCCGCCGAGGGCACCGATATGGACGAGCTCTGCAAGACGATCGAGTCCAAGGTGCGCAGCATGAAGGGCATCTCGGAGGACGACGAGTACGACAGCGTGTCGGCAAGCTCCATGAAGAGCGCTATCGACGCCCTCAACTCCTTTATGGGCGCCTTCTCGCTCATCATGGGCGCCGTTGCTGGCATCTCACTTTTAGTCGGCGGTATCGGCATTATGAACATGATGCTCACCAACGTGACTGAGCGCATCCGCGAGATCGGCATCCGCCGTGCCTTGGGCGCCAGTCGTCGCGATATCACCGCCCAGTTTTTGGCCGAGTCCTCGGCACTGTGCGTCACCGGTGGCCTGCTGGGTGTCCTGATTGGCTATCTGCTGGCCTGGGGCCTCGCGATGTTTGCCGCAGGATCAGGGGTTCTCAGCGCGCTCGGTGCCAGCGGGC
>URFU01000130.1 GCA_900547125.1 uncultured Collinsella sp. | reverse complement strand
GCCTCTCGGCGGCCTTGCGAAAAACAAATCCAAGTTAGACCATTTCAAATGGTTCGATGTCTGCCCGGATGCGACACTGAAGTGAGTGTCCATCCTCGCAGTATCCGGTTCTCAAGGTGCACGCCTTGCGGCTGATCCGGTCTCACCGGGCCGCGCGGCAAGGAGATATATTGCCAGACCGGAGGGGCCCCGGGGGCGGGAATCTGGGCGCACACATTTCCTACACAACTATGCCTCTGACTGACGTTTGCCAGTCGTTTGCTACCGCTCGCCGAGCACATCTTTATATAGAGTGGCCCCTTGGCTAGAGCCGATATGCGCCCCTAGCCAAAGCGCAGCCGGCATCTAGCAGCTCATCGCGCTCCTCCACCGAAAAGCCCTCGGCGTACACGCGCACCACCGGTTCGGTCCCGCTGGGACGGATCAGCAGCCAGGTGTCATCCTCAAATGCCAGACGTAAGCCGTCCATATGGCTTACGCTCTGCGGCGCCTTGCCGCATATCGACTTGGGATTCACGCCGGGAAGCAGCGTGCGCAACGTCTCGGCATCCTCGGCCTCAAGACGCAAATCTCGACGTCCGTAACTCGTCTTGCCAAAGCTCGCCTCGAGCTGATCGATAAGCACGCCCAAGGGCGCGCCGGTCTTGGCCATGAGCTCGCACAAAATCAGGCAGGCAAGGATGCCGTCGCGCTCGGGCATGTGCGCGGCGATACCGATACCGCCGGCCTCTTCACCGCCCACGAGAACGCCGCCCTTCTTCATCTCGGCGGCTATATATTTAAAACCGACGGGCTTGATGACCACGCGGCAGCCGAGCGTCTCGGCAATGCGACGCACAAGCGTGGAGCATGAAAGGTTGACGACGACGCGTCCCTTCAGATTGCGATACTGGACCAAATCGCCCAAAACGAGTGCCATGATCTGATGTGGATGTATATATCTGCCGCGCTCATCAACCGCGCCGATACGATCGGCGTCGCCATCAGTCACCAGACCGGCGCACGCCCCGTCTTCGACAACTGCGCGCTCACAAGCATCCACCCACGGCTCGACCGGGTCGGGGCAGATATCTCCCCTATCGGTCGTCTCGTCGGCGTGAATCTCATGGACTTCGACGCCAAGCTCTCGAAGCAAGTCGGCAAGATATCCCTGCGCAGCTCCGCCCATGGGGTCAACCACCACACGCATATGCGCGGCGCGAATGGCATCCGCGTCGACAAACGATGCCACCGCTCGCATATAGTCGGGAATGATATCTGCCGTGCGGTATTGCCCCTCAAGCCCCAGCGGCTCGGCGGCCATCGTCTCCTCGAGCTCTTCGATGACATCCTGGTTGGCCGTCGAGCCATCACCCATCCGCAGCTTGAGGCATAGATAGCCCTGCGGATGATGTGAGCCCGTCACCATAAGCGCGCCGCATGCCTCGCCGTCATACGCAGCCGCCCACGTAAGAGCGGGAGTCGGCACCGGTCGAGACACGAGCACGGCATCGAGCCCGTGGGCGGCAATCACGCCCGCCGCGAGCTCGGCGAACTCGCGCGCTTGCGGCCGAGTGTCAAATCCTACATATACCGTTTTACCGGGATTCGTCTTTTGCCATAGCCTGCCGATAGCATCAGTGACACGAGCGACGTTGTTGATAGTAAAGTCTCCGTCGACGCGAGCTCGCCAACCGTCAGTTCCAAAGTGAATTATCGCGCACACGCGCAGACACCTCGCAGTGTTTGGATCATGGTACGCATGAGGTATACCCGCAACGGGCATCCGGCAAGCCGCCGGCACGCTCGTTCACCGTTTAGGCAAAAGCGTCGAGGTGCGCACCGACAACAAAAAAACCGCCCCAGCGGGGGCGGTGATTCGATACTCCCATTTTCGGGTTCTATATATTGAGCGCATCTGCCATAGCGGCTGTCGTAACCGCCGTGGTTCCGCAGCAGCTGCCTACCATTGCGGCGCCCGCCCGCTTCCACTCGACGCATGCGCGAGCGAAGGCTTCGGGGTCCTCATGCCACACGGGACCATCCTGTGTCTGAACCGGATTTCCCGCGTTGGGACGCACCGTGACGGGAGTAGTCGCCGATGCAACCATCCTGGGCACCGCCGCGTTCGCGGCCGCAAGCGAACAGCAATTAACACCAACCGAGTTTGCGCCGTGTTTTTCGGCGTACAAAACGGCTGCCTCGATGTTGAGGCCATCGCCCAACAGGTCGCCTTTATCGTCAACGACAAAACTCACCAGGACAGGCATACCGTCGGCGGCATCTCGGGCGCCGGCAAGCATGGGCTGCAAATTACGGATAGACGTCACCGTCTCGATCAGCAGACCGTCAACACCAGCATTGAGCAAGGCGTGCGCTTGTTCGCGCGCAATGCCTCGGATTTCACGATACTCGGCAGAGTCCTCGGCAAACCACTCAATACAAATCGGGCCCATCGAGCCCAGCAGCAGCTGTGGGTGCGCCTGGCGAGCATCGTCGACGGCCCCGCGATTGACCTCCGCCACGGACGGCGCAATCTGGTCGTGCTTGAGGGCATAGCTTGATGCCTGAAAGGTGTTGGTAATGAGCACCTGCGCGCCGGCGGCGACATACAAGCGATGGATACGAGAAACGGTCTGCGGCTCTGCCAGATTCCAAAACGCCGGTGGAATGTCGGCGGCATCGTACTCACTCAACAGAACACTGCCCATGGGGCCCTGCGCCAACAAGGTCTCGCTCGACAAGCGGCGCGTAAGTTCCTCGGCACCAAAGCGGTTGTAATAACTCGTATCCATATATATCCCGCTATTCCTCGACGCTGATTCCCTGCTTTTCGAGATAGGCGAGCCAGCGGTTCATCGTGTCCTCGGATAGCGCATGCTCCATCATGCAGGCCTCGGAATCGGCTCGCTCAAATTCGACACCGAGCTCCTGAACCAAAAACGTGCGGACCAGACGATGGCGATACCAGATAGCCGAGCCGACCTCGCGCCCACGGTCAGTCAGGATAACTTTGCCGTAGTGAGACTGTTCGACAAGTTCAGATGCCTTGAGAGCCGAAACCGCCTTGTTGACCGATGCCTTCGAGACGCCAAGGCGCTGCGCGATATCGACCGACCGCACGCCGCCGGTCTCCCCATCTTCGCTTTCGATGCGAACCATGCACTCCAAGTAGTCTTCGTTCGCCACCGTCAGGTGTAGTTCGCGCGAGCTATTTGTCGTATCCATGATCTTCCGTCCCTTCTGCATTCAATGGCTGATTCTACCCCATCCAAGCGTCGCGGTATGCCGCGGCATACCGTGCTAGAGTTCTTGTTGCACACGACGACCAAGATTGGAGCGATCTTTATGGAAAACACCACCACGGACCCCGACGTCCTCGAGCGTTTTTTGCGCTATGTCCAGATCAACACGCAGTCCGAGGATGCCAACTGCGACCAGGTGCCGTCGAGCACCGTACAGTTTGACCTTGCCAACGTGCTTGCCGAAGAACTGCGCGAGCTGGGTGCAACCGATGCCCATGTAACCGAAAACGCCTATGTCTGCGCGCACATTCCCGCTAGCGCCGGTTCCGAGAATAAGCCCGCCCTGGGCCTGATCGCGCACCTCGATACCACCGAGGTCGCGCCGGGCGCCGGCGTAGCGCCGCACATCGTACACTACGAGGGCGGCGATCTGGTTTGCGGCATCGTCGACGGCAAGCCCGTGTCCATGAGCACCGCCAAACTTCCTGCCCTCAACAACCTGGTGGGTGAGGACCTTGTCTGCACCGACGGAACTACGCTGCTGGGCGCCGACGACAAGGCGGGTGTCGCCGAAATCATGGCGCTTGTCGCACGCATCGCGCAGGATCCCTCCCTGCCCCATCCCGCGCTCGGCATTTGCTTCTGTCCGGACGAGGAAATCGGTCACGGTGCCGAGCTGTTGGATATCGAGGCCTTCGGCTGCAAGTACGCTTACACGGTCGACGGCGGTCCGGTTGGCGAGCTTGAGTGGGAGTGCTTCAACGCCGCCGAGGCAACCGTTCGCTTTGAGGGCCAGTCCATTCACCCCGGCGACGCCAAGGGGCGCATGGTCAACGCGGGCAACCTGTTCTGCGACTTCAACGCCCTGCTCCCCTACGAGCAGCGCCCGGAATACACCGAGGGCTACGAGGGCTTCTATCACCTTGAGGGCGTCTCGGCAACGGTCGACCATGCCACGGCGCGCTATATCGTCCGTGATCACGATGCCGCCAAGTTCCAGCAGAAACTCGAGCTGATGAATGCCGCCGCCGCACTGCTCAACCAGCGACTGGGCGAGGAGCGCGTAACGGTCGAGATTAAGCAGCAGTATCGAAATATGGCCGAGATCGTTCGTGACTATCCCGAGCTTATTGATGTTGCCAAGGAAGCCTACCTTGCCTGCGGCGTTGAGCCCCAAGTACTGCCGATTCGCGGCGGCACCGACGGCGCACAGCTGTCGTTCCGCGGCCTGCCCTGCCCCAACCTCTCGACAGGCGGCTACTGTTACCACGGCGTCAACGAGTTTGTCCCGGTCAGCTCGCTCGTCAAGATGACCGACGTCCTGCAGGAGCTCGTCGCCCGTTTCGCATAAGACTGGCTGCATGAGCCCAAAAGACGAATCGCCCCGTCCTCAACCGAGAACGGGGCGTTTTTTGGTGCAAGAAAAGTAGTCGGCATCGCAGGTTGAGCCAACGTCAGACACTATGACCCAATCCGAGGGCACGGAAACGACAGGAGCCCCCGCTCGTGACCGCGGGTCGGGGCTGCGACA
>URFU01000129.1 GCA_900547125.1 uncultured Collinsella sp. | reverse complement strand
GTCCTCAACCGGCTATCATTAAATTATTTTCGGGTCGGCCACGCGGCCCGCTTGGGTTCGGGGCGCGGCACACCGGACTGGTTGTCTGAATTAAAGAAAGTGAAGGCCCCTTTCGGGGCCTTCTTTTTATAAAAATTCGCCTACTCGGTGGACTTCGGGTTCTAGGTCTACGTCGAATTGGTCTTTGACTTTGGCTTGGATGTCGCGGATGAGTTCGTCGACATCGGCGGCGGTGGCGTGGTCGGCGTTGACGATGAAGCCGCAGTGCTTCTCGCTCACCTGCGCGCCGCCAACGGCGTGTCCTCGCAGGCCGGCATCCATGATGAGTTTGCCGGCAAAGTGGCCCTCGGGGCGCTTGAAGGTGGAGCCGGCACTCGGCATGTCGAGCGGCTGCTTGTCCTCGCGGCGCTGGCGGTAGTCGTCCATGTCGGCCTTGATCATCGCAGCGTTGCCCGGGGCGAGGTTGAAGGTGGCTGAAAGCACGGTAAAGCCGTCGTCGGCGATGCGGCTCTTGCGATAGCCCAGATTGAGCTCATCGACATCGAACTCGATGATGTTGCCGCTGCCGCGGGTGTCGTCGTCGAGCTGGCGAGCAGGTTTGTAGACGCGCACGGACTCCAGCACATCGGCCATGCAGGCGCCGTAAGCTCCGGCGTTCATGTAGCAGGCGCCGCCGACCGATCCGGGGATGCCCGAGATGGGCTCCATGCCGGTGAGACCGGCCTCGGCTGCCGCCGCGGCGACATCGGAAAGCAAGGCGCCGGCCGCCGCCGTGACGTGCGTACCGTCGACCGTAATGTCGGAGAGGCCTTCGCCCAACGCCACGACGACGCCGCGGATACCCTTGTCGCCGACGAGCAGGTCGGAGCCGTTGCCCACGATGGTGAGTGGTAGATTGCAGCGATAGCTGGTATCGAGCGTGGCGACGAGGCCCTGCTCGGTATCGGGCGTGACAAAGACGTCGGCCGGGCCGCCGATCTTAAACGTGGTGTGCTCGCGCATGGGCTCGCTCATCAGCACGTTGTCCTCGCCGGCAACGCCAGCAAGCGCGCACAGCAGGTCCTCGTTAAAAAAGTCGTTCTCGTGCATACGAATATCCGCCTTTTGGTGGTCGTTGTCATCAATCGATTGCAATATACCCCACCCGGACGGATTTGGTGCGCTGGCGGCGATAAAACAGCCGTCCACCGGATTGGTAAAGTGTTTATCACCGAGGTAGAGGGGTAGTCGCTATACTTTCAAGAGATTGCGCGTAAACCCGGAAGGAGCGAGATGGCCAACAAAGTCACCCTCAAGCAGATCGCCCAGGAGGTGGGGCTTTCCCCCTCGTCGGTCTCGCTTGTGCTCAATAATCGGCCCTGTCGCATCTCGGAAGAAAACCGCAAACTCATCAAGGAGGTCGCGGCGCGCAACCACTATGTTCCTAACCAGATTGCGCGTAGTCTGGTCATGCGCGAGTCGCGCACGCTGGGCCTTATCGTCCCTAACATCGAGAGCCGCTTTTTTGCCTCGCTCGCCGGTAGCCTGGAAAAGCGCTGCCGCGAGGACGGCTATGCGCTCTTCATTACCAGCTCGGGCGGAAGCGCCGATGACGATCTGGAGCTGCTGCGCCAGCTGGTGACGCGCGGCGTCGATGGCGTCTTCCTGGTCGTGGGCGACGAGTTCTCCGACGACCGCGCCCTGCGCGAAGAAGTCAGCCACCTGCCCATCCCGGCCGTAATGGTCGACCGTGCCATTGAGGGACTCGAGTGCGACAAGGTGATGTTCGATCACGAGATGGGCGGCTACATGGCCACCCGCTATCTGATCGAGCAGGGCCACCGTCGCATTGCCTGCTTGGTTAACGCGCGCCGTTCCAATACGGGGCGTAAGCGACTTGCCGGCTATGAGCGCGCGCTGCGCGAGGTTGGCCTGCCGATCGACGCGCGTTTGGAGTTTGAGAGCGAGTACTACATTCCGAGCGCATACGAGGCCTCGGAGGCAGTGCTCGCAACTGACGCCACTGCCGTGTTCGCAAGCTCGGATAACATTGCCCTCGGTTTGCTCAAGCGCTTACACGAGATGGGGAAGAGCATCCCGGGCGATATCTCGGTGGTGAGCTATGACAACTCGGCGGCCGACGTTCTCTTTGAGCCGGCGCTGACCGCGATTGAGCAGGACCCTGGTGTCCTTGCGGAGCATGCTTTTGGCTGCATGTCCAAGCGTCTTGCCGGTAGGGGCGGCAGGCGTGCCGAAGAGGTCGTTCTGGAGCCGGAGCTTATCGTTAAGGACAGCGTGCTCGAGCTTACTAAACACAACTAAACACGTTTACCAATTTGCAGAGACCGAATGTGGAGCACCTGTGACAATCAACGCCGCAGGTGAATGTCGCGTTTTGCTAATCGATGGGATTGATAAGGGTGATAAAACGTTTTTTCACCATGATAAAACGTTTTAGCAAATATACTGGTCCCAACGAAAGGTTGCCGTATTGGAGGGTGACCGCACAGCGAAGGGACATAAACAATGGCTAAAACACTGGGGACGCCGTGGCAAAAGCTGGGCCACGAGGTGCCGGCTTCCGAGCTCGAGGGCGTCGACCTGTATTGGCGCGCATCGAACTATCTGTCCGTCGGTCAGATCTACCTTCGCTCTAACCCGCTAATGCGCCCCGACTTTGTCGACGAGAAAACCGGTGAGGTGCGCGACTTCGGTCGTCCGGACGTTAAGCACCGCCTGGTTGGCCACTGGGGCACCACGCCCGGCATCAACTTCCTGTTCGGTCACGTCAATCGACTGATCGCCGACCACAACCAGAATGCTATCTTCTTGATGGGCCCTGGTCACGGTGGCCCCGCCGGTACTGCTCAGTCGCTGCTCGACGGTACCTACCGCGAGATTCGCCCCGACATCACCAATGACGAGGCAGGCCTGCAGAAGATCTTCCTCCAGATCTCTACTCCCGGCGGCATCCCGAGCCACTTTGCGCACGCGCCGCCTGGATCAGTCCACGACGGCGGCGAGCTCGGCTACACGCTCAGCCACGCTTACGGTGCCGTCATGGACAACCCGAGCCTGTTGGCCGTGGCCGTGGTGGGCGACGGCGAGTCCGAGACCGGCCCGCTCGCGACCTCTTGGCAATCCAACAAGCTCGTGAACCCGGCAACCGACGGTATCGTTTTGCCGATCCTGCACCTCAACGGCTACAAGATCGCCAACCCCACCATCCTCGCCCGCGTGTCCGACGAAGAGCTCACCAAGTTCTTTGAGGGCATGGGCTATAAGCCGCACTTCTTTGTCGCCGGCTTTGACGACGAGAGCCACGCAAGCATTCATGCGCGTTTCGCTGCCCTGTTTGAGCAGGTCTTCGATGAGATCTGTGACATCAAGGCAACCGCGCAGGCCCAGGCCGCCGCAGGCGAGACCGTGGTCCGCCCGGCCTACCCCATGATTGTGTTCCGCACGCCCAAGGGCTGGACCTGCCCCAAGCAGATCGACGGCAAGAAGACCGAGGACTCCTGGCGCGCGCATCAGGTGCCGCTGGCGAGTGCCAAGGACACCCACGAGCACTTCCGCGTGCTGCGCGAGTGGCTGCGTTCCTACAAGCCCGAGGAGCTCTTTACGCCCGAGGGCCAGGTGCGCCCCGAGGTGACGGCCTTTATGCCGACCGGCGAGCTGCGCATCGGCGCCAACCCCAACGCGAACGGCGGTAAGGTGCGTCGCGAGCTCGAGCTGCCCGATATCCACGCCCACGAGGTCCCCGTCGACACTAATGGTCATGGCTGGGGCTCCACCGAGGCCGCCCGCGTCTTTGGTGAGTACACTGCCGACGTTCTGGCCAAGAACATGGATGACTTCCGCATCTTCGGTCCCGACGAGACCGCGTCCAACCGCCTGCAGGCTGCCTACAAGGTGACCAAGAAGCAGTGGGACGCCGGCTTCTACGAGGACGAGGCCAACGACGAGCTGCTGGCAGGCTCCGGTAAGGTCGTCGAGCAGCTGTCCGCGCACCAAAGCGAGGGCTTCCTCGAGGCCTACGTGCTCACTGGCCGTTCCGGCGTGTGGAGCTCCTACGAGAGCTTTGTCCATGTGGTCGACTCCATGGTCAACCAGCACTGCAAGTGGCTCGAGGCTACCAAGCGCGAGATTCCGTGGCGTGCCCCCATCAGCGGCCTTAACATTTTGCTGTCGAGCCACGTCTGGCGTCAGGACCACAACGGCTTCTCGCATCAGGACCCCGGCTTTATCGACCTGCTGCTCAACAAGGCCAACGACACGCACATCGTAAACGCCTACTATCCGGCCGACGCCAACATGGCTCTCGCCGTGGCCGAGCGCGTCTACCAGTCCACTGACTGCGTCAACGCCATCTTCTGCGGCAAGCAGCCTGCTCCGACCTTCCAGACGGTCGACGAGGCCAAGGCGGAGCTCGCCGAGGGCGTTGCGACTTGGGAGTGGGCATCGACCGCCGATTCGCTCGCCGAGGCCGACGTCGTGGTCGCCACCTGCGGTGACGTGCCGACGCTTGAGGCTCTGGCTGCAACCGACATGCTGCGCGAGCTGGGCATCAAGGTATGGTTCGTCAACGTGGTCGACCTGCTCAAGATCCAGAACGTCTGCGAGAACGACCAGGCTCTCAGCGACGAGCGCTGGGCTGAGCTGTTCGGCTGCGGCGAGAAGCCCGTCTTCTTTGCGTTCCACGCCTATGCCGGCACGATTCGCCGCCTGATCTGGAACCGCCCCGGCCACGATGCCTTCCGCGTCCACGGCTACGAGG
>URFU01000128.1 GCA_900547125.1 uncultured Collinsella sp. | reverse complement strand
CTCATGGCCGGTAAGGATGCTCATCGGATGGCCGTTCTTCTCGTTCTCCTGAATGAGGTAGCGGAACGAGATGTCATCGCCCGAGGAATCCTTGACGCCAGCCAGGACGCCCTCGGCGCCGAGCTTAGCAAGGAGCTTCCAGGGGAGCTTGGTGTGAACGCACACGGGAATGTCATAGGCAAAGATGGGCAGGTCGAGCTCCTCGTGCAGGATGCGGAAATGCTCCTCAACCTCGGTCATGCCCTGCAGGGCATAGAACGGGCAGGTGGCGACGAGCGCATCGGCGCCCAGCTCCTGAGCGACCTTGCCGTGCTCGATCATGCGCTCGGTCTCGGTATCGATGATGCCGACCAAGACGGGCACGCGGTGGTCGACGATGCGGACGGCCTCGGCGATGATCTGGCGACGACGCTCGTCGGTGGAGAAAACGACCTCACCCGAAGAGCCCAAGAAGAACAGGCCATCGACGCCGGCGTCGATCATGCGGTTGATGCTGCGCTCAAAGGAGGCAACGTCGAGCTGGTGGTCTTCGGTATCGGGAACAACGACGGGAGGGATAACGCCGGTGAATTTCTGAGTTGCCACAAGAATCTCCTTAGTTGTCTGGCGGGCGGCCCTATGCCACCCACTCTTGTTAGCAGTGTCCAGGCCGTCTAGGCCAAAGAACACGGATAGAACGTTTGGTTAAAGAAGTCGACGACTTCGTTTTCGAACGCATTGATGCGCTCGTGAGCGTATTTGGCATAGATGATATGCCTCCGGTCACACTCAAGACCGTTGAATACGGCAAACTGGCCCTTGGGATCGCTCACGGTATCCATGAGCGATGTGCCCATGAGTACCGATCCGCGCACCCGAGACGACAGCGCCTCGAGACCGCCGGGAAGCGGATTGGCAACCGCCGTGCAAGCGAGGCCCCGCTCGTCCAGAGCAGAAACCGCCAGCGCGACACCGCCGCCAAGACCCTCGCCCCATGCAAAGATGCGGTCGGGATCCATGCCATCAAGATTGCGCGCAACCTTCGCCAACGCGCAGCCCCAACGGACGCGCTCGACAAAAGCAGGCGAAGCAATCCCCCGCTGCAGGTCGTCCGCACCAGCAACATCGTCATCCAGCGCGAGGACGGCATACCCCATGGCGGCAAATCTCGTCATGTGATGCCAGCCGCGCACAGGCCGATCGATGTCATGGAACATCAGGCACAGCGGCACGCGCTCAGATACTCGGGCCCGACCGACAGGCTCAATCAACCGAGCGTGGACCGCATCGTCACCGAGCTTAAAGGAAACCTCCGAGTAACGGGCGCAGGGGTTAACAAAGTCAATTGCCGTAATGGCCAGGCCTTGAATCTCAAGATTCGAAGCGCATGTCTCTAAATCAGAAACATCTGCTTGGACATCACCGTGCCAGTCCTGATATTCTGCGAGCCTTGACGAAACCGTTCCAGGAATTCCCACGAGCCCGGGGACTATCAGCTCGTCAACATTGCTCTCGCACTTAGACATGAGCCTCCCCTCCCTCACAGAAAAACGGAATGATCAGATCGTCAAAATCCTGAATCTCCTCGTGGCCAAAGCCTTCAAAGAACTCATGACGCTTGTCGCAGGACAGGTTGTTGTACACCGCAAACTGCGTTGCCGGCGGACAGACGATATCGGCCGTGCCCGTGCCAAACAGCACGGGGCACTTGACCATGGGGGCAAAATTCTTGGAATCGAAGTACGCCAGCTTGGCATAGGCTTCCTCGATACGTGTCGAGTCCTCGTCAAACCAACGCGACCAATAGCGCAGACCCTCGTAGGCAATATCGTCGGCGTCCAGATCCCAAACCAGGCGGAAGTCCGATAAGAAGGGATAGAGGATGGCGGCGCGATTGATAAGCTCGCTGTTAAGCGCGCAGGTTGCAATACCCAACCCGCCGCCCTGCGATGCGCCGTTCACATACACGCGGGTAAGATCGATGCCCTCGAGCTCGCGAACGATACGGCACAGAATGCGGATATCCTGGTGTAGGCGGACATAGTAGAGGTTGGCCGGGTCGCCGTCGATACCGGCGACGATATGGCCCGCGACCGTCGTGCCCTCAAATCCACCAATATCCTCGGAGGGACCTCCTTGGCCGGGGCAGTCGAGGGCGATGAGTGCCATGCCCATGCCCGCAAACGACGCCTGCTCAAACCAGCTGCGACTCGCACCCGGATATCCATGGAACTGAAGTACCAATGGCACGGGCTCGTCCGAGACAGGTTTAAGGTACTTGGCGTGCAGGCGAGCGCCGCACATGCCGGTATACCAGAGATCGAAAAGCTGGCAGGTCACGGCATCGGTGACCGATGCCGCCTCGATCGCATAGTCAAGCCCGACGGCGTCAGCCTCGGCCATGCGATCCTTCCAAAAGAGATCGAAATCTGATGGACGGGGCATGGCGCCTCGATATTCACCAAATTGATGTTGTAGCTCCTGAGCACTTGGCATGGCTCGTGAACCCAACCTTTCGAAATCGCAACGGAGGTGCGCCCGGCAAGGGAACCGGGCGCACGGGAGGGAAAGCGAGGCTACTCGCCGAGCTTGGGATGCAGCAGCGACGGCGCAGCGCCGAGCAGCATCTTGGTGTAGGGGTCCTGAGGGTGCTGGAAGACCTGCTTGGCCTCACCCTGCTCGACAATCTTGCCACCATTCATAACGATGATGTCGTCAGAGATATAGCGGACCGTCTGGATGTCATGGCTGATGAACACCATGGCCAGGCCGAGCTCCTTCTTAAGGTCGGTCAGCAGGTTGAGGATCTGCGCGCGGACCGAAACGTCCAGAGCCGAGGTGGGCTCGTCGGCGATGATGGCATCGGGGTTCAGCGACAGGGCACGGGCAATTGCGACGCGCTGGCGCTGGCCGCCCGAAAGCTGGCCGGGAAGAACCTCGGCGGCGGAGCTGGGCAGACCGGTGAGCTCCAAGAGCTCCTTGACGCGCTTCTCCTGCTCGGCCTCGGTACCCAGGTTGTGGACGCGCATGGGGTCGAGCAGTTGCTCGCGAACGACCATGCGGGGGTTGAGCGCCGTGGCTGGGTTCTGGAACACGACCGAGATGACGCGGCCCATGTGGCGACGGTCCTCGGCGGTACGCTTGGTAACGTCCTTGCCCTTAAAGTAGACTTTGCCGCTCGTGGGGGCCTGCAGACCGCACATGACGTTGGCGGTGGTGGACTTTCCGCAACCGGACTCGCCGACGATGCCGATGGTCTGTCCGGGCATGAGCTTAATCGTTACACCCTGGACGGCGTGAACCAGGTTGGGGTGCAGAATCGAGCCGGTACGGGTCCTAAAGGTGACGTGAACGTCATCAAGGAAGATGATCGGCTCGACGCCGTTGACTGCGGTCTCGCTCATCTACATCACCTCCGCGTGAGGGGTCAAACCATTTGCCTTGAGCACCTCGTCGGGGAGCTCGGAATAGAAGTGCTCGGTGCCGGGCACGCGCTTGAAGACCGGACGGGTGTCCAGGCCAATGCGCGGATGGCTCGAGCGGGGCGCGAAGCGATCGCCCTTGGGGAAATCGCGCGGGCTCGGAACGGCGCCGGGCACCTGGTGCAGGCGGCCCGAACCGCTCTCGATGGACAGAACGGAGCCCAGAAGACCGCGGGTGTACTCGTGGATCGGGTTGGTGAGCAGCTCCTTGGTGGGCGCCTGCTCGATAACCTGACCGGCGTACATAACCGTGATGTTATGAGCGACCTCGGCGACCAGTGCCAGGTCGTGCGAAACGAAGATCATGGCAAAGCCGAGCTTGGCCTGAAGGTCGTTGAGCAGCTTGATGACCTGCTTCTGGACGGTAACGTCCAGAGCGGTCGTGGGCTCGTCGCAGATGACCAGCTTGGGGTCGCGGGTAAGGGCCATAGCGATCAGAACGCGCTGCCGCTGACCACCGGAAAGCTCATGCGGATAGCTCTCGAGCGTACGCTTGGGGTCGAGGCCCACGAGCTCCAGGAGCTCCTCGGCGCTACGGGTGCCGCCACGCTTGGTGAGCTGCTTCATCTGGGCGGAAATGAGCATGGAGGGGTTGAGCGAGGACAGGGCGTCCTGATAGACCATGGCGATATCGGTACCGCGCAGGCCGAACCACTCCTTCTTGCTCATCTTGAGCAGGTCGCGACCCTCCCAGAGAACCTCACCGGAAAGATGCTCGTCATCATCGGTCAGGCCCATGATGGCCAGCGTGGTGATGGACTTACCGCAGCCGGACTCACCGACCAGGCCCATGGTCTGGCCAGGACGGACATCAAAGTTGACATGATCGACGACGTTGATATCACCGTGGTGTTCAAACTGGATGCAGAAATCGCGGACCGAAAGGATCGGCTCAACGGACTCATCGGGCACATGGCGGTCGTTACGCTTGAGTTCGACATCACGCAGAGCGCCAAGACGGGCGGACAGGGACTGAGCCTGCTCCTTGTAGGCGCGAACGGGGTCGGAGACCAGCAGGTCGGCCTCGCGGCGCAGCTTCGCCTGCTGGTCCTCCAAAGAGCGCTTGAACTCCTCGGTGCCCTGCTCGGCATCCAGCATGGCCACGCTTGGAGGAGTCGGTCGGATCCAGGGCGGCGGAGGGAGCAGCGGCCATGGCGTCGGTAATGCCCTCGGACAGGATGTTGAGCGCCAGGCAGGTGATCATGATGGCAAGGCCCGGGAACAGTGCCTGCCACCAACGGCCGGCAAGCACGCCACCGCGGGCGTCGGCGAGGATGTTGCCCCAGGTAGCGGTAGGCTCCTGGATACCAGCGCCGATGAAGGTCAGCGAGGCCTCGAAGCCGA
>URFU01000127.1 GCA_900547125.1 uncultured Collinsella sp. | reverse complement strand
AAAGTCCTGCCCAGATAACCAAGACAAAAGAGATCTGCCGACCAATCACCGTAGGTCACCGTAATCTTGCAGGTCACAAGACCATCGTCGACGCCAATCGCCATGGCAAAACTCGGCTCGGGTGCCACGGCGTCGAGCGCGGCGGGAGCGGTCAGGTCGGTATAGTCGCGCAAGATAGGCAGCGCCATGCGGCAGAACTCGCCCACCTGGTCGGCGGCGATATGGACCGGCGTGCGGCAGGGCAACAAGTGCGAAAGGAACGGCGCCGCATGTTGGGCAAACGCCGTGTCGGTACGGCGCGCGCGGCGCGTATCGACCAGATAGGCTGCGTCACCAGCGACAAAGCAATGCGTATCGGCCGGAAGGCGCAAGTCGTAGTTGCCTCCCGCCGCCGGTGCAATCTTGGCGGCAAGAAGCGGCGGGCGCTTAGCCGGGACTTCGCCCTCCCCCTGCGGCGACGACTCGACGGCCACCTCGTAGGAGCGATGCGTCGTCGTCCCCCGCGACCAAGCAGGCTCAAAGGACATGGTCCTGCCACGCAGCAGGTCCAGCACGGACACGATGGAATACTCGGATACCGGCAACTGACGCTCGGCGACAAAGCCGCTGCGGGCAAAGTCATACGATGCCGAGCGCGAGCTCGTAATATCGCCTAGGTAGGCGACCGTCATTGCGATAAAGTCGAGCAGCTTTGTCGACACGTCATCGAAAGCCTCGGGCACATGAACAAACGTAAGCTTCTTGCCATAGGAGAACGTACCGCCACGCACATAGGCATCGGCCATGCCGTCGATATCCTTAACCACGTAGGACACCGAACCGCAGCGAATGCGAAACTCGAGTGCCCAGTTAAACCGATCGGCAAACAGCGGATTGTAGTACGGCACCAGCGAGGGCTCCAGCACCGCTTTGGGCGCATCGGGGTCAATGGTGCCGGCGAGCTTGCGACGCATGGCCACGAGCTCGTCCATGCGCGCGTCCGAAAGATCGGAAAGCGCCGCCACAAGGCTCGGGCTCGTGGGGACGGGCGCCGGGAAGGGAAAGTTGGGGTTGACCGCAGATGCGGTGGGCACGGGGCGCGTGGGCTGCTTGGACTGTGCGGGCGGTACCGTAAACGTGCGGACCGGCGTACGCAAGCCCTCGACGGGCTCGGCGCCACTGGCATCCAGATACGCCAGCGCCGTGGCGATAACGTGCTTGCACATGCCGGAATAGCGGAAGGCGGCGGGACAATCGCAGTCGTAGTCGATAACCTCGTGCTCGTCCATATCGAGCGCCACGTGCGTCTTGTACAGGTCGCCGCGCGAGCCACGCACCGTGCCCTCGATGTTCACGTTTTTGGAGAAGCGCGAGCCGGAGTCCTCAAACGACAGCACGGCACCGTTAAGCATGAGCGAGCGCCCCTTCATAAAGGTGCTGCTAAGCGCCGCCTCCTTACGAAGCGCCTGCACAAACGTCCCTTGCGCCATCACTTCCTCCAATCTCGCATGCCAAATGATTTTTCTGGGACGGGGATGAAAAAATCATTCCCGTCCCAGAAAGACTGGTCTTCCGCCACACGTCACCCAAAATGATTTTTTAATCCCCGTCCCAGAAAAATCATTTTAGATCACCGTCACGCGGCCTTGGTTGCCGACGATGGCCTTGGCCTCTGCCAGCAGCGGAATCGAGCGTGCGTTGACCTTGGCCGGCACCTCGGCACGCAGTACGCGCCCGTCCACCTGCTCGATAAAGATCTCCACGCGGTCGCCGCCCGGGTTGGCGGTAAGCACCGTGGCAAGACGCGCCATATTGCCCTGGCTAAAGCGGCTGTTGGGCACCATGACCTCAAACACCTTGGGCTTGTTGTTCTCCTCGTTAAGCTCAAGCGGCACGATCTCCTGCGCGATGATCTGGTCGCCGCGGTCCGAACGCTCGAGCTTGCCCTTAATGCGAACAAACGCATCAGACAGCTGCGCACCGGTCTCGGGATCGACCTCGCCGTACAGGTATCCCTCGGCCTCTTTGTAGGTCTTGGGGAACACCACGACCGTGGCCTCGCCTTCCATGTCCTCGAGCTGCACAATACCCATGGGGTCGCCGTTTTTGGTCACGCGCTTGGACACGCTCGAGACCATGCCGGCCCACCACAGCGCCTTGCCCTCGGGAATCTCCTGGTTGATGGTACCGCCCGTGGGGTTTTGCACCTCGTAGCCGGTATCGATCTGCGAGAACGAGAAGTCGCGTGCCTTGGCTAGCGCATACTCAAACGGGCGCAGCGGGTGGTCCGAAACATAGATGCCCAGGACCTCCTTCTCCTGGCTTAGCTTAAGGTGGCGGTCCCACTCCTGGCCATCCGGATCGGGCACGCTCACCTCAAAGCCCGAGCCCTCAACGTCGCCAAACATATCGAAGAACGACGTCTGGCCGCTCGCGCGATCTTTCTGGCGCTTTACCGCGGCATCGATGATGTTCTCGGGGTTGTTCTTATCCACAAAGTGCATCATCTGACGACGCGGATACCCCGTGGAGTCGAAAGCACCTGCCTTGATGAGCGATTCGATCACGCGACGGTTAGCCTGGCTCGAGTCCACGCGCTCGACAAAGTCGTGCAGTGTCTTAAACGGGCCGCCCGCCTCGCGCTCGGCGATAATCGCCTGCGCCACGCCAGTGCCCACGCCGCGGATGCCGGCCAGACCAAAGCGCACGCCCTCCTTGGTAGCCGTGAACTCAGTACCGGACTCGTTGACATCTGGCGACAGCACGGGGATGCCGTCGTGACGGCACGCCGAGACGTAGTGCACGATCTTGTCGGTCTTGCCCGTGTAGGACGTCAGAACGGCCGCCATGTACTCGTGCGGATAGTGCGCCTTGAGCCACGCCGTCTGCATAACCAGAATGGCGTAGCCAGCGGAGTGCGACTTGTTAAAGGCGTAGGACGCGAACTCAAGAACATCGTCCCAAATCTTCTGGGCGACCTCGCGCGTGTAGTTGTTCTTGATAGCGCCGTTCATCCAGTGGTCGTAGGTGGTCTCGTCCGAGCCATCCTCCCAGTGCAGCACCGTCGACGTGAGCAGCTTAATCTTTTTCTTAGCCACGGGCTTACGGATACGCGAGTCCGATTCGCCCTTGGAGAAGCCGCACATCTCGACGGAGATGAGCATAACCTGCTCCTGGTAGACCATGGTGCCGTAGGTTTCGCCCAGAATGTCGTCCAGGCGATCGTCGTAGGAGACGGCCGGCTCCTTGCCGTTCATACGGTTGATGTAGGACGAGACCATGCCGGCGCCCAGCGGGCCCGGGCGGTATAGAGCGATCAATGCCACGACGTGCTTGTACTCGGTGGGCTTCATGTTCTTGATCGTGGCCGTCATGCCGGCGGACTCGACCTGGAAGACGCCGGCGGTGTGACCGGAGCCCATGAGCTTAAAGATTTCGGGATCGTCAAAGGGAATCTCTTCCTCTTTGATGTCGATGCCGAAGTTCTTTTTGATGTTGGCCTTGGCCTTGGAGATAACCGTCAGCGTGCGCAGGCCCAGGAAGTCCATCTTGAGCAGGCCCATGTCGGCAACGGTATGGCCCTCGTACTGGGTAATCTCGACGCCGCCCTTGGTATCGAGCTTGGTGGGCACATGCTCGTTGACGGGGTCGCGGCAGATCAGAACGGCGCACGCGTGCACGCCCTCGCCACGGGTGAGACCCTCAATCGAGAGCGCCGTGTCGATGATGCGGCGGGCGTCGTCGTCCTTTTTATAGGCCTCGGCAAAGTCGGGGTTAAACAGATCCTCTTTGCCGGGTTGTTTTTCGAGTACCTGCTTGAGCTTGACCTTGGGGTCGCTCGAGACCATCTTGGACAGGCGCTGGCCCATGTAGACCGGATAGTCCAGAACGCGCGCGGCATCGTTGATGGCCTGCTTGGCCTTGATGGTCGAGTAGGTGATAACGTGGGTGACCTTCTCGGGGCCGTAGAGCTGGCGAACGTGCTCCACGACCTCGAGGCGCCGCTCATCGTCGAAGTCCATATCGATATCGGGCATCTCGGTACGCTGCGGGGACAGGAACCTCTCGAACATCAGGCCGTTCTCGAGCGGGTCGAACGCGGTGATGTTCATGGCGTAGGCGACGATAGCGCCGGCGGCCGAGCCACGGCCGGGGCCGACGCCGATGCCGTTGTCCTTGGCCCATTGCACGTACTCGGCAACGATCAAGAAGTAGGCAGCAAAGCCCTTGTCGCAGATGACCTTGTATTCGTACTCAAAGCGCTCTTTGATGTTGACGCCACCGATTTCGCGTGTGGCCCAGTCATCGCCATAGTGTTGGCGCAGGCCCTTCTCGCACTCGCGGCGGAACTGGCTCTCGTGCGTCTCGCCGGGGTCGAGCAGCGGGAAGCGCGGCAGGATGATGGAATCCCAGTCCAGCTCCACGTAGCACTTGTCGGCGATCTCGAGCGTGTTGTCGCAGGCCTCGGGGCAATACGGGAACATCGCCCGCATCTCCTCCTCGGTCTTCATGTAAAACTCCGAGCCGGTCATGCGCATGCGGTTGGGGTCGTCGACCTTGGCGTTCATGCCGATGCACATGATGACGTCCTGTACGGGCGCGTCCTCGCGGCGCAGGTAGTGGAAGTCGTTGGTGGCGATGACCTTGACACCCACCTGTTTGGCAATGTCGATGAGCGTGCGGTCCATCTGCTCGTCGGTCAGGCCGTTGTCGGTGGTAATGCCGTGTTCCTGGATCTCGATGTAAAAGTCGCCAGGGTCGAAGGTGTCGCGGAAGGTCTCGGCCCACTTGATGGCGCCCTCCATGTCACCGCGGTCGAAGTATTTGGGAAAGATGCCCGCGATGCAGGCGC
>URFU01000126.1 GCA_900547125.1 uncultured Collinsella sp. | reverse complement strand
GTTATCTGGTGTTTGTGGTGCCGGGTAAGGACAACCGTGACAACTACGTTGCAGGCGTGCGCAAATTGCTGGTTGACCAGGGCATGGATGGCGATGTCGTGCAGCACATCGTGTTCGATCTTCCGCGCGCGGGCGAAAACATCCTGCGTTGGATTGAGACTACGCGTGGCAAGGGCGCTGTGGGCGTGCGTGACATCCCGTGTCCCATCGAGGCAGACGACGAGAGCTCTCATCGCATCATTAAGCGCGCATGGCGCAACGCGATGGAGATCGCCGATGACCTCTTGGGCATCCTTGACACTCGAAATCGCCTGGGAGGTGTTGCAGACCGTTTGACCCCCGCCCTTCGCGAGAAGCTATCGTCGGCGGACGCGAGCTTGCGTTGGGCTGTGAGCCACGAGCTTAAAAACGTCACGCGCGGTATGGAGGTGATCCCTCAGATTTGGCCGTCTGCCCTGCTCAATGACAAGAGCATGCCGCATGTGATTGCGTGCACGCCTCAAAAGCTCGTCAATAGGATCGATACAGTGACCGGTGCAGGCATTGTGCTCTTTAACGCAATGGCTGCCGAGAAGGGCCTGTTTATCTTTGATGAAATCGACCACATGAAGGCCGACATACTGTCGACGCTGACAGACGATCCCGTGACGTTTCAGCCGGACGAGGTTCTGCGTATCCTCGATCGTCATTTTAACGGCGGTGTGGTGGATCCCTTGCTACTGGGGAATCGAGATCAATGGATGGCGGTCTACACGCACGCTTCCACGTCGGGCGATCACAAGGGGTCGAATGCCGAGAGGAACAGGGTTTCGCGAGCGAGCGTAGAAGAAGCCGCCGAAGAAATCGCCAAGGATGCCAAGAAAATTCAAAAGGCACTTGCCTCTTGTATTAAGGAAATGAAACTGCGCCCGCCTTTTGCGCTGTCTGACGAGGCGAAAGAAGAGCAGCTCTCCGGTCGACACCTGTTTGGTAGTGACGATATTTCGGTGGGTGACAACTCGGCGAATCCGTTGCGCTACAAGCCCAATGAGGGCGGTACCCACAATATGATTACGGCCCATGGGGCGGATGGGCAGCAAACCGTTAACAAGGCGGTTCGTCGTGCGCGTGGCGTCGTTAGGATGGTGGTGGGTCATCTTGCCCGCTGCGCCACACTTATGGACAGCCTGTACTACGGAGGTCTTTCGTACAAGGACGACCTTTCGCGCAAGAACATCATCGATGCCCTGGGCATTAGGAACAACCAGACCAGCGAGAAGTATTTTTGGGATTCGTTGATGCTGGCGCTGTTCTTTAAAGATCGCAAGAATGACGAGATCGATGCCGCCGACGACTCGATGTATGCGCGTGGTGTCGATTATCTAGTGATGGAAACCACCATCGAGCACATGTTTACCACGTACCTAACCAGCCACGGCATTGAGCGCATGCCCGAGGCATACCTTGCCTCCATTGCCGCCAAAGCGCCTTGCGTGTGCATGAGCGCAACATGGAGTGCGCCGACCGTCAAAAACTTCAACCTCGATTACCTTGACGAGGTTCATGGCGTGGTTCGCAAGGACGCTTGGATTGGCGAGCTCAACCAGGAAATCGTGCGACAGACTAAGCTGTTTAACAAACAGGCTGCGAAGGAGTACGACGTCGATATTGCCTGGGTGGATGAGTCCAAGGAAATTGCCGGCATGGTCGCGCTGGCAGGCGGCGCCTTTGGCGGCATCATTGTGTCGCCCGACGAGGTGTACGAGCGCGCGATGCGGTTCTTTGACGGGATTGGCGTGAGTGAGGGACTTGCGGTGCGCTTGCGCTTAAAGATTGCTGACAGGGTGGGCGTGAGCGACGCCAAGAGCATCGAGTTTGAGCTGAAGCGCCTGAGCAAGACGCTTGTTGCCGTGAGTACTTGGGCCCGTGGTGTGGCGCGTAACGAGCAACGGGCGGGAGCCGTTTTTACCACGCGCCACATGGGAAACCATGGCGAATTCAATAGTCTGGCGCTGGATCTTGCGCGCGAGATTGTCGCGGAGCTGGTGATTAGAAACATCAAGTGCCCCGAGATGTCGTACGAGAAATCGCTTGAGGCCGCCAAGGACATGGTGCCGTGCTTTAACGCTGCGGAATGGGATGCAGGTTGGCGTGGCGCTCAAAAACGTCTCGAGCTGGGCCAGCCGACCCTGATGTTTATCAATCTTTCGGCAGGTGGCTTTTCCAAGAATCTCAAATACAAGGTGCCGGAGAATCTGTGCGACATGGTTCATCAGGTCGATTGCGGCTTTGAAAATGTCGACCGTCGCCCCAAGATGGATCTTGATTTCTTATATATCGAGTCGCCCACAAGTCGTTTGACCTGGGGAGTGGAGATCAACTCAAATAAGTTTGTCCAGCAGGCGCTACTTGGCGTGGTGGAGCAGGAGGAACTGGTAGCGCGCGGCGAGGTTCCGTTTACTCAAAAGCGCCGGAACGTACGGATGCTTCTATCTGGCGTTAATAAGAGCCTGCCGGTGCGCGACACCCTCTCTTATCAGGTCGAAGGCGCTCGCATTGTGGCACAGGCTGTGGGTCGCCTGATGCGCACGAGTGTAAAGATGCCTTGCGTGCAGGTGATGCTCGACCGCGAGATTGCGAACGATTGCAACTTTTCGTTCTTGCATGATTTGCCGATGGGCTACGAGCTTGAGCAGGTGGTTGGTGCCTGCGCCGCTGCCAACAACCATATGACGGACAACAAGGAACACGCTGCCGTTAAGCAGCAGAACCTTGCCGCCTTTAGGAACAACCTTGCCAAGCAAAAGCACGAAAAGCTGGCGTGGAAAGATACCTCGCTAAACGCCGGGGACGAAGATCTCGCTGCTTTTGATGGCGAGCGCGACTTTTACCTGCATCATTTTTGCCTGCCATGGGAAGATCTCGCGCAATACCCAGAGCGCCGGAGTACCGCGCTGCGCATGTCGCATGCTGCAAATGGCTATGCCTATGCAGAAGGCGGGGCATGCAAGGTGCCACGTTTTGAATTCCCTAACTACGATGGTGAGCCCGTCGAGCAAATTTCCGCTCGTCTGGAGGACTATTGCCGCTGCAGCGCGGGCTATAAGGGCGCAAAGGTTCGCCAGGTAAGCCAGGAGGCTGCCCGTGTGCCCGAGCTGCTTTCGATTCGTGAGGTGCGCGAGCGCTGGTCTCGTGACGGGGTGCCTTCGACGCTGCAACCGGCGGCACCGGCACACATGACGCCCTATATGTTCCAGGCGGTCTACCTGGGTGAGCTGGGAGAATCTGCCGGAAGGGCAATCTTTGAGGCATATTACGACGGCCGTTATTCGCTTACGCGTGGCGATGCTGCCCATGCCGAGACGGGCGGCGACTTTGAGGTGCTCGATGCCGCCGGCAACAAGACCGGGGTGTGGATCGACTTTAAGCACTATCGCATCGGTGCCTATATCGCTTATGTTCGAGACGGTCGCGAGGCGTCGGATGCCGAGCGCTTTAGGGCGAAGGCTCAAAAGGTTGGGGCGAAACGCCTGCTGATCGTCAACGTTTTGGCTGATGAGGCAGCGCTTGAGTGCGCGCCCAAGGCACTCGACGCCGAAGGGACTGTGTTCTCCGTTCCTTATATGGCCGCTGACGGCGCAATCAATCTGGAGATGATGGAGGCGGTTCGTCGTGCAATCGAAGCATAACCAGCCGTGCGGTCTGGGAGACATCGCCGTATCAGAGCTCGTGTTGCAACTCGCTGCCGCTGCTGCCGAGGAGCGCTACTCGGTCTTTTGGTGCAATGTGGGCGATGCTGGTAAGCATGCCGTGGCGAACTTTATGGCCGATGTGTGCCAGACGGGCAAGGTCGTCGCGCTCACTCAGCTTGCAGACAACCGCGTCTTTTTGATGGTTAAGGCGGGCGCGCAGACGGGCGATCTTAATGCCTCGCTTTATCAGGAGCAGGTGGTTCCGATTAAAGCTAATTGGAACGAGTTGGACGATTACGTTGCACTCCGTTTGCTGTTCAACTCCTGCTCTCAGTTTGAGGGGATTGAGGACGAGGTTCCCAATGACACCGGGCACCTGTATGTCATTAGCGCCAAGGGTGCCCGCCGCGATGCTGTCGAAAGCGACGGAAGGGGACCTGCCAAGATCGAAACGGTTGAAATCGTTATTGATGAGGATTGCACCTTCGATCTTAAGATTCGAACGTTTACCAAGCGCCGTGTGCTTATTGGCAGGGCACAAGGTGACGAGAAAGAGCTCGAGAAGATTAAGAGCCAAGTGGGCTACAGGCTATCGCCCGTGGCGACGATGGTGCTTGCCCACGAACAAAAAGACGAGTACATCCTGCGTCGCGCCAGGGGCGACAAGCCGTCCAAGCGCCGTGATCTGACGTTCTCGGCCCAGGCGGACAAGGTCGCCTATACCAAGAAGGGCATTCTGTATCGAGAGCTGCAGATTCTCGAACGCCGTTACAGCGACTTCGCCCGGGTGACGCTCATGGAATACCCGCGCAAGAGTTTCTACGAGGTGCTCAAGGGCGATGAGTACGCGCGCGTGGTTGCGGAGCGCATGGCGGGGCGGCGAATCGTGGTGTCGTTTGCGCGTAATGGGCTTGCCGAAGTGGCGCGCCGGCTGGCCGATCGACTTAACGATTCCTCGTGGGGCGTTCGCGCATCGTATGGCGGAAGGACCGTGGATTCGCGGGCGCTGAACCTTGTCGTTGTGCCCAATGAGGTTGCTGAGGACGACGGCTATGCCTTACATGTTGGCGTGGTGGAACAGCACGTGACGCCGGAGGTGTGCGAGCCACTGTTTAAGGTGGTGCCAAAGCAAAAGGATCGCAATGCGCAAGAGGCGATCCTGGGCGCCATGCTCAAAGAACTGCTGGTAATGAAGGTGGTTGTCGTGGAGCGAGTGGCGGCGTTTGATCTTGAGGCTTTGGATATTGA
>URFU01000125.1 GCA_900547125.1 uncultured Collinsella sp. | reverse complement strand
AGCACGTCGCGCACGACATGCATCGCGGTATCTGAGCCGCCGCCGCCCTGCTCCAGAACAGTAGCGATGACATACTTGGGATCATCGGCCGGTGCATAGGCGCAGAACCACGCGTATTCGTCCTCGCCACTTTTCTCGCCCGTGCCCGACTTGCCGTATACCTGCGGCGTCAGGGTGCCAAAGTGAGCCGCCAGGGACGTCGATGCCGTGTAAATCACGTCATGCATGCCGTTGCGAACAAGAGCCAAATCCGAATCACTGTTGATCTTGGCCTCCAGGCGCTTCTTCTTGCCCTTGCCGTTGTACTTATAGGCATCACCGTCGCCATCGCGCGACACGGCAGACAAAAACACGTGAGGCACGTACTGTTTGCCGCCGTTGGCAAGACCCATATAGGCGCACGCCATCTGCAGGGGCGTCACCATAATGTCGCCCTGGCCGATAGCAATGTTAGTCATATCGCCGGCATTCCACTTGCGGTCCTCGGCAGATGCGTCGGTGAAGTACGACTCTTTCCACTCGGCATCGGGAATACGGCCCGCGCCCTCACTCGGCAGATCGATACCGCAGGTCTTGCCTAGGCCCCAGCGACGAAAGACCTCCTGCAGGCCCTCGGAATGTTGCTCGTCATAAAAGAACGCCTTGCCCATGTCATAGAAGACGGGGTCGCACGAGTTGGCGATACCCGACTGCAGCGTCATGGTGCCGTGGCCAGACGTCAGCCAGCAGCGCTTGCCCCAAGCCTTGCCCAGGCCCGTCCAATAGCCCGTGCAGTTGGTTGTCTGCGTTGAAGTGTAGGTTCCAAACTCAAGACCGGCCAGTGCCGAGAGCGGCTTGATGGTCGAGGCCGACATGTACTGTCCGCTAATGGCGCGGTTGAGCAGCGGGTGCGAACCCTTGTCATCATTGAGCTCGGTCCACACGTCATTTGAGACACCACCGATAAAGACAGACGGATCGAACTTGGGCTGGCTCGCCATGCCCAGGATCTCGCCATTGTTGGGATCGAGACACACCACAGCGCCGTTGCCGGCATTACTGTAACCAGTGGTCTTGGCAAGCTCGATAGCGCTCGCCAGCGCCGTCTCACAGGCCTGTTGGATCTTAAGGTCGAGCGTGAGCTTAATGTCGGAGCCGGCCTTCGCGGGCACGGCACCGGCCTGACCGGTCACATTGCCCGAGGCATCGACCTTGACGGTCTGCTCGCCACGAATACCCTGCAGCAGGTTTTCGTAGTAGCTCTCAACGCCCGCCTGGCCCACGATATCGCCCGACTGGTACGTAATCTTGCCAGCAGAAGCATCATCATCGCCAGAGGTTTTCTTATTCTGAGCCTCGAGCTGCTCGGAGGTAATGGTGCCGGTATAGCCCAAGATATGGCATGCCGTCTCGCCATACGGATACTGGCGCTCGGTACGCTCGGCAATCTTGACGCCCGGGAACTCGCCGGCGTGCTCCTGAATATAGGCAACCGTGGAGCGGCGGACGTCCGTCGCAATGGTATGCAGGCTCTGGGCGCCCTCTGTATTGTCCTGGATATTGCGCAGAACCGCCACGTAGGGCATACCGAGCACGTTGGCAAGATGGCGAACTAAAACCTCATCCTCGGCAAGGTCGCGGTAGGCCACGACAGCAAGTGAGGGACGATTCTGGACAAGCGCCACGCCATTGCGGTCGAGGATGCGGCCGCGCACAGCGTGGGTGGGAACTGTACGAGTCTGATTACTATTGGCCTGCTTCTCGTAATAGTCCGACGAGACCATCTGCATGCCCCACAGCTTGATGGCAAGCGCCGCAAACATCGCGCCTACGCCCGTGGTGAGGATGGAAAAGCGGCCCTTAAAGGCGGTCGCCGCGGTATTGCCCTCGCCCTCGGTGGCGCGCGGGGCCGTTCCATGCTGCGTATCGTAGGTAAAACGGGAATCGCCACGCCGCATGATGACCAGCGCGACCACGATGGCCACAACCAGCACGATACCGGCGATAATAACCGTCATCTGGGAAGACATCTACGGGCCTCCCCTATTTGAGCTTACGGGTCTTGGGCTTAAAGCGCATACCCGTCTGGCGTCCGCCACGTGCGGAGAACCCATAGCCAGACTGCGGCACGACACCGGACATCAAAAACGGAATGGCAACCAGACCCGTCAGGATCGAGGACGGCAGCGCATGGCCGAAGATCGCCACAACAAAGCTCGTCTCCAAACCCATAAACAGCAAGATGATGCTGTAGATCACATTAATGACGAGCGCGAAGGCGCCCACAGTGACGCCGCGCGCACTCGGGGTACCGCCCGTCTGACCGACGGCGCTGTGCACCAGGGCAAAAGAACCCACGGTCAGCAGGAGCGACATCACGCCCACCGGCACGGCAGCGGACAGGTCATAAAACAAGCCGCTGCAAAAACCGCACACGACGGCACGGGTCGGGTCGCCAGAGAACACGCTTAGGCACACCAAGATAATCATGAAGTTGACGCGACCGCCCGCAATGGAGATCTGCGGTGCCAGGCCTGCCTGCAGCAGCACGCACACGATGGCGGCGATTACAAACGTGCGGGAGCTCATCCCCTGCTCGTGTAGATCCATGGACATGCCCCCTATTCGCTCGAGCCGGAATCGGTCGTCTCGGACGCGTCGGAACTGTCATCCGAGCTCTCGTCCTTCGTCTTGGTTGCAGCATCGCGCGACGTTCCCTGCGGCGTGCTGTTGGCCGTGCTCACGTCCTCATCCGAGGCCGACTGTTCATCGGTCAGCGAGGTAATGACCAGCACTTCCTCGTTGTTCTCGGCCGTTGTCTGAGCGCGCACCACAATGGTGTAGTACACGTCGTTTGCCGATTTCTCAACCGACGAGACGGTGCCAAGCGGAAGGCCCTTGGGGAACACACCACCGATGCCCGAGGTCACGATGATGTCGCCGACTTTAACGTCGGAGTCGACGCTCACGTACTCAAGACGCAGCGTGCCGTCAGCCTGACCCTGCAGCATGCCCTGAGCGCGCGTGTCCTGCACCATAGCGGACACGCCCGAGTTCTCGTCGCCAATCAGGCGCACGGTCGACGTTTTGGCCGATACCTCGATAATCTGGCCGATAACACCGGCAGAACTCGTCACGGGCATGTTGATGGTAAGGCCGTCGGCAGAGCCCTTGTCGATGGTAACGGTCGAGGTCCAGGCATCGCCGGAGGCACCGACAATACGAGCTGCGGTCGATTTAAGGTTGTAGGTCGACTGCAGGCCGACCAGCCCCTCCAGACGCTCAGCGGTCTTTTGAGCCTCGGAGAGCTCAGCAACCTTAGAGGGCAGTTCCTCGTTTTGCTTCTTGAGTTCGTCGAGCGTGTCCTGCGACGCCGTAAGGTTAGAGAACACGTTGCCGATGGCATTGAAAGGAGCCGCCACAGCCGAGCCCACAAAACGCACCGGCGAGGTAATCGTCGTTACGCCCGAACGCACGGCATGAATCGGCCCTGCCTCGCCCTCGCGGATGTAAAACGTGAGCAGCAACACCGAAATCAGGCTGAAAACAATCAACGGGCGCATACCCGTTGATTGTCGCTTGATATTCAGATTTGTGGAGAAACCCGAAGATCGTGCCAAATGGAATCCACCTTTTGGAAATTAAGCATTGGTCTGGACGAAGCCGCCATCAAACGCATTGGCCTCGAGCACGCGGGCACAGCCGTTAACGACGTTATCGAGCGCCGTGGGGCTGACGTTGACCGAAACGCCGGTCTCATCGCGCAGACGCACGTCGAGTCCGCGTAGCAAAGCGCCACCACCGGTCAGCAAAATGCCGTAGTACATAAGGTCAGAGGCAAGATCGGGCGGCGTGGCATCGAGGGCGTCCTTGACGGCCTTGGCCATCTCGTCGAGCGGCTTGTTGAGCGCGCGACGAATCTCCTCGCTCTCGATGCGCACGGTCTTGGGCAGACCGGTGATCACGTCGCGACCGTTGACCTCGACGTCGAGCTCGTCCTTGAGCGGCACAGCGGAGCCGACCTTGATCTTGATGTCCTCTGCCGTACGCTCGCCGATGGCAAGGTTGTAGGCATCACGAACGTGCGTGAGGATGGCCTGATCGAACTCGTCGCCTGCAATACGGATGGACTGCGAGACGACGATGCCGCCCATGGCGATAACAGCGACCTCGGTGGTACCGCCACCGATGTCGATGACCATGGAGCCGGTGGGTTCCTCGACGGGCAGGTCGGCGCCGATAGCGGCGGCCATAGGCTCTTCGATCAGATAGGCCTGGCGGGCACCGGCCTGGATCGTGGCCTCAAAGACAGCTCGCTTCTCGACCGACGTGACGCCGGAAGGAACGCAGACGACAACGCGCGGACGCGGGGTCCACGGATAGCGCTTCTCGGACGCCTTGTCGATAAAGTAGCGAAGCATGGCCTCGGTAACATCGAAGTCGGCGATGACGCCGTCCTTCAGGGGACGAACGGCCACGATGTTGCCGGGCGTACGGCCGAGCATGCGCTTTGCCTCGATACCGACCGCCAGGATGCGCTCGTCGTTCTTGTCGATGGCGACAACAGAGGGCTCGCGAATGACGATGCCCTTGCCGCGCACGGAGACAAGCGTATTTGCGGTGCCGAGGTCGATGGCAAGATCGCCCGCATAGCTACCGAAGAACATATCCATCAAAGAAAACAACGCAACTCCTGATGTGTTGGATGATTGCTGGAAAACTACTAGCTCATCATACTAGCGCAAGCCCGGCACCTCACTTGCGGTGAAGCGCCGGGCAAAGCTAAATCCCATAAGGTCACTACTGGTTGTCAGCAGCCGAGAAATCCATATCGAGCGAGGAAACGGCCCAGCCGATATGGTTGTCGGAGCGCACGAATTTGACGGTGTACTCCTGCTCGCCGCCCTTGGACAGCGATGCCTTCACCTTAGCGGTCGTCTCGGTCATGGACTGATCCATGCCCTCGACGGACACGGTGGCGCCCTGCGGAATCGAAGAGATGATCATCGACTTGGCGTCCTCGGACAGACTCGAGGCCAGGCAAGACTCGGCCTTTGCGGTGTCACCGTCCCCGGCAGCCTGGAACAGATCGGAAACGACAGACTCCTGAG
>URFU01000124.1 GCA_900547125.1 uncultured Collinsella sp. | reverse complement strand
GTCGTGGCGGTTGAAACGCCCTCGTGCCCTGCGATCTCAGCAAAGGTGATGGCGTCGGCCTCGGGCGCCACCTGCGTGCGCTGGAGCTCGGAACCGGCCTCGACAAAGCAGTCGAGCACGCCGGTGTGGTGGCCCACGGCGAGCGTGTAGTACAGCACGTCGCAGGCCTCCTGGGGAACGTCTTCCTCGGTCTCCACAAACTTACGCGTGAGCTCGTAGAAGACCACCTGGTCGGGCGCATGACCCAGGCAGGGGTCGGCGCCGCCCTCGGCGGCCTCGTCGCTTGCGCGCGAGGCATCGCCAAAGGAGCCGCCGAGCATGCCAGGACCCGCAAAGTAACCAGAGCGGTCCGTGAGCTCCATCTAGCGACCTCCGGCCAGCACCAGATCCTGCAGCGCCGAGTAGACCTCAACGCGACGAGGATCGTCCTGCTTGTCGATGAGTAGCGCCATAGCACCGCGGATATCGCCCTTGGGCGCGCCCTCGAGCGTATCCATAAACTCATTGGCCAGGTCGCGGCCGTAACGGTAGCCGCTCATGGCGCGAGCTTCGCGCTCGATGGCAACGCGCAGCTTGTACGGCACGCCGGGGTGCAGGATATCGGCCTGCTCGCCGGCGGCCTCCACCGTGGTCTCGGCATGGAGCTTTTGGTCCAGCAGACCGAGCGCCATGGCAAAGCCGTAGACGGTCTGCGCGGGGCTGGGCGGGCAGCCGGGGATGTAGACATCGACCGGCAGAATCTTGTCCGTGCCGCCCCAGACGCAGTAGTTGTCGTAGAAGATGCCGCCGGTGCAGCCGCACGCGCCATAGGACACCACGATCTTGGGATCGGGTGCGGCCTCAAAGGCGCGCAGGGCCGGCATGCGCATGGCACGCGTCACGGCACCGGTGTACAGCAGCACATCGGCGTGACGGGGCGAGGGCACGACCTTGATGCCAAAGCGCTCGACGTCGAAGACGGGAGTGATGGAACCGAAGATCTCGATCTCGCAGCCGTTGCAGCCGCCGCAGTCGACACGGTAGACGTACACCGAGCGCTTGATCTTCTTAAGAAGGGTCGCCTTGGCCTTCTCGATGCTCTCGTCGAGCTCGATCTTGGTCGGGCGGTACTGAAGCCGCTCGGGCAAAAGCGTGGGTTCGGCCATGGTTACTCCTCCTTCGTTTCAAAATCCATGATGATGCCCTCGACCGGTGCAGGTCCAGCGGGGATCTCGGGCGCATCGGGGTTGAGCTCGCGGGCGATATACTCCGGGGTCACACCGTGGCCGCCCAGATACTCCATACCGGGACCCTGGGGCTCACCGGACGCAAGCGTCTCGTTGGCAGCCATGCCGTGCGCGTTGCCGGTCTTTACGGCCGAGGCGGCGCGCAGGGCGTCGAGCTCGCGCTTGCACTCCTGGCACATACCGACGGTACGGGCGGCCTGGATGGCCTCCATGCCGCCGGTCTTTTGCAGCAGGCGCTTGGCGTAGTCGATCTCCTTGTGCGGGGCAAACGGCTTGCCGCAACGCGAGCAGTGCTCGAGCGTATAGACGCTCTTGCTGGTGAGGTCGTCCTTGCTCATGACGGCCAGCTCAAACTCCTCGGTGAGCTTGATGGCCTCCATGGGGCAGGCTTCCTCGCAGCGGCCGCAAAAGATGCAGCGACCGTAGTCGATCGACCAGGTGATGGTATCGGCCGCAAGGTCGGTGTCCATGCGAATGGCATCGGCCGGGCACGCCACGCCGCAGGCACCGCAGGCGATGCAGAGCTCGGCGTTGTGCTCGGGCTTGCCGCGCATGTCCTTGTTGGTGGGGAACGGCGCAAACGGGTATTTGACCGTCGCGTCGCCGGCCTTGGCGTTGACCTTCCAAAGCTTCAGCATATTAGAGCGCCTCCTCATCGAGCGGAGCGGCCATGGTGCCCTCGCCCGCAAGCGGCGACTTGTCGCGCCAGACGTTCTCGAACTGCTCCTTGTCGAGCACATGGTCGCGCTTGGCGGCGACATCGGTCACCGTCACGCGGTCGGTGCAGGAGTAGCACGGGTCGAGCGAACCGACGATCAGCGCCGCGTCGCCCACGGTGTTGCCGCGGAACATGTAGCGCAGGACCGGCCAGTTGCTGTACGTGGCGGCCTTGGCGCGCCAGCGGTAGCACTTCTGGTTGTTGCCGAGCATGGCCCAGTGCACGTCCTCGCCGCGCGGCGCCTCGGTGGCGCCGATGGCGTACTTGTGCGGGGTGTACTCCCAATCCGTGGTGAGGATGGGACCCGACGGGCAGTTCTCGAGCATGGTCTCGATCATGTCGATCGAATCGTAGACTTCCTGGATGCGGACGGCGGTACGGCCGAAGGCATCGCAGGTGTCGGCCGTGGCGGCGTGCATCTTTTGGACGTCCGGATCGGCGTAGCCGTCGAAGGGATGGTCAAAGCGCACGTCGCGGGCATAGCCCGAGCCACGCATGAGCGGGCCGACCGGCGAGAAGTCACGTGCGATCTTGCGGTCCAAGATACCGATACCGCTCGTACGCTCAATAAAGTTGGGCGTGGAGAGCAGCACGTCGACGAGTTCCTGAACCTCGGAGCGCAGCTGGTGGATGGTCGTGAGCGTGGAGAGCTTCTGCTCGGCCAAAATGTCGCGACGCACGCCGCCAATCACGTTGAGGCCGTAGGTCTTGCGGTGACCGGAGAGCTTCTCGGCCAGGTCCATGGACTTCTCGCGGACGCGGAAGAACTGCTGGAAGCCGGAATCGAAGCCCGTGTAGTGCGACGCCAGGCCAATGTTGAGCAGATGCGAGTGCAGGCGCTCGACCTCGAGCATGATAGCGCGGATGTACTGGGCGCGCGGCGGGACATGGATGCCCTGGGCGCGCTCGACGGCCTCGGCGTAGGCCACCGAGTGGGCGCAGCCGCAGATGCCGCAGATGCGGTCGGCGAGGAACGTCACAGCGTCATAGTTCAGGCGCGTCTCGGCGACCTTCTCCATACCGCGGTGCACGTAGAACAGACGGTAGTCGGCGTCGACGATCGTCTCGCCCTCGACGAACAGGCGGAAGTGGCCGGGCTAGTCGGAGGTAATGTGCAACGGGCCCATGGGGACGAGCGTCGTCTCCTTGCCCTTGGTATCGGCCAAGAACTCATAGTTTTCCATGTCACTCGCGGGAGCGGGACGGAAACGGTAGTCCATGGAGTCCTTGCGCAGCGGATACAGGCCGCTGGGCCAATCGTCGGGCAGTACCAGGCGACGACGATCGGGCAGGCCCTCGGGAATCAGGCCGAACATATCGCGCAGCTCGCGCTCGCCCCACACGCAGGCGGGGACGAACGGCGTCACGGACGGGAACGTCATCTTGGCGGGATCGACCTCGGTGCGCACGGTCACCCAGCCGGGGTCCTCTCCCTCCATGGAGATGACGTAGTACACGGCGTAACGGCCGCACAGGCTGCGCTCATCGTTGCCGATGATCACGGGAATCCAGCCGTAGCGCTCGTAGTACAGGTAGTGGACAGCCTCGGGCAGCTTGTCCTGCTTGACGGTAATCGTCAGCTGGTCCTCGCACTGCCACTCGACCTTCTCGATGCAGCCCGGAACGGCGCGGCGCAGGGCCTCGACATGGCTCTCGCAGCGACGGGCATACACCTTGTTCTCAGTTTCAATCATTCGTTACTCCACCTCGCTCTGAGCGGTCTCGGTACCGAACACAGCGCGGTACATCGGCGTCGCGTGAAGTTCCTCGGTGCCCTGCTCGAGTACGATGCCAGTCGCAGTCTCCACACCGTGCACGAGGGGCAGCGGGGTGGCGATGCCAAACCACAAGATCATGACAGCCAGGATGATTTCGGGGATAAGCATGAGCGCCGGGGCCTCATGCTTGCCCATGCCCTGGGGCGCATGGCCGAACACCGACTTGAGTGCGATGCGGGTGAGCGCGGAGATGGCCACGGTAAGACCGAGGGCGACCACGACGACCAGCCACATGGGACCGGCGGTAACACCGGCGACAAAAGTCAGGAACTCAGAGATAAACATGCCAATGGGCGGGAAGGCACCAAGACCGAGCAGCGCCAGGACGGCGAGCGCGGCGGTTGCGGGAGCAACCTCGACGACACCCTGGATCTTAGCCAGGCTACGCGTGCCAAAGGCATGCTGAATGTTGCCGGACACGCAGAAGGCAAGCGTCTTGGTAAAGCCGTGGAACACGCAGTGCAGCAGGGCCGCGGCGATACCCAGCGGGCCACCGATACCCAGGCACAGGGCGATAACGCCCACGTTCTCCACAGACGAGTACGCAAAGCGGCGCTTGAGGTCGTCCTGACGGAACATCGAGAGCGCCGCCACCAAAATGGACAGCGTGCCGACGATCAGCAGCAAAAGTTGCGGATACTCGGCGCCCACGGCCTGAATGGTAAAGCCATAGAAGCGCATGATCACGAGCATGGCGCACTTAAGCAGAACACCCGAGAGCAGGGCCGAGACGGGGCTCGGGGCCTGGGAGTGGGCATCGGGCAGCCAAGTGTGCATGGGGAACAGGCCGGCCTTGGTGCCAAAGCCGATCACGATAAACGCAAAGGCGAGGCGCATGAGCGTCGGGTCGAACTGGTCGGCATACGGCAGCACGCACGACAGGAACGCGGCCTCGTGGGCGTTGGGAATCACGTCGGCGGCGTTGGCGTAGATCAGCAGCGTACCGAACAGGCCAAAGGCCACGCCGGCGGTGCAGACCATCGCATACTTCCAAGAAGCCTCGAGGGCCGTCTTGTTCTTGTAGATACCCACGAGGAACACGGTGGAAAGCGTGGTTGCCTCCACGGCGGCCCACGTGAGGATCATGTTGTTGGACAGGCACGCGAGCAGCATGGTGAACACAAACAGACTAAACAGCGCAAAATACTGCTTGGCGCGCTCGGCGGGCATGGAGCCCTCCTCGATATCGGCCTTTACATAGGGCAGCGAGAACAGCCCCGTAAGAAAACCGATAAAGCCGATGAGCAGCACAAAGATGGCGCCCAGCGAATCGAGGTGGAACCACAGGTCAAGAGCGCTCGCGGTGTCGCCGCTCATAAGGACGTCACCGGCCGTCACAATCGACAGCACCAGGACGGCTGCGACGGAGACCAGGT
>URFU01000123.1 GCA_900547125.1 uncultured Collinsella sp. | reverse complement strand
CAGCGCACGGAACTCATCGACACCCACGGCCTTGGAAGCGGTGCCAAAGCCCAGGCACACGTCCACATCAACACCCTGCTCGGCAAGCATGCCGGCAAGACACAGCACAGGCGGAACGCCGCTGCCACCGGCGCCGCGCAGTGCCTTCCTGGTGCCCTCGGGTACCATCCAGCCACGGCCACCGGGGCCCAACAGGTTAGAGGTGGAGCCAGGGCCCATCTGGGACAAACGGCGGGTATCGTCGCCCACGACAGCGTACCACAGCTCGACGGTGCCGGCCTCGGCGTCGGCGCGGTAGAAACTCAAGGGCACACGAAGCAGAGAAGACGCATCGCCGGGGACGGCGATGTTCACAAACTGACCGGGCTTGAGCGCACTTGCAAGCTTGGGGGCCGAGATGACGAGCGAGAAGATGCCGTCGGCGATCTCCTGGTTCGAGACGACCTCGAAGTCGTGCATGCGTGCAGTGGAAGGTGTGGGCATAGACGCTCCAATCCCCCATGCGGTTGCATGGTCAAAACGAACAGAAAGCGCGGCACCGCAAGGGCACCGCGCACAAAAGCGATAAGGCTATGCTAGCAGATGCAGCCGTCGGCGAGCGTCTGCTTACCGCCGACAAACACATCGGTGGCACGACCGGTGAGCGTGCGGCCGGCAAAACCGGAGTTCTCAGCACGCGACTCGTAGCCGTCCTCGCCGACCGTCCAGGTTGCGGCGGGGTCGAACACGGTCAGGTCGGCAACGGAGCCCGCCTTGACCTGAACCTGGTCGAGGCCCAGGATCTCACGCGGCTTGATGGCCATGAGCTCGACCATGCGGCCCATGCTCATCTTGCCCGTGTTGACCAGCTCGGTGAGCACGAGCGACAGCGAGGTCTCGAGGCCGATCATGCCAAAGGGCGCGAGCTCGAACTCGCGGGCCTTTTCCCACGGGGTATGGGGAGCGTGATCGGTGACGATAACGTCGACGGTGCCGTCGATGACGCCCTGACGGATGGCCTCGGCATCCTCGTCGGTACGCAGCGGCGGGTTGACCTTGAGCGAGGTGTTGTAGGTCTCGTCCAGGTCGTTCTCGGTCAGGAACATGTGGTGCGGGGTGGCCTCGCAGGTAACCTGAACGCCGGCGGCCTTGCCGGCGCGCACGATCTCCAGGCCATGGGCGGTGGAGATGTGCTGGATGTGCAGCTTGGCACCGGTCAGCTTGGCGATCTCGATGTCGCGGGCGATCTGGAGCTCCTCGCCGGCAGCCGGCCAGCCCTCGAGAGCAAGACGGGTCGAGACCTTGCCCTCGTTGATCTGGCCGTGGCCGACCAGGTCCTCGTCCTGGCAGTGGCTCATAAAGACCTTGCCGAACATCTTGCCGTAGTCCATGCAGCGACGGAGCATGCCAGCGCCCTGCACGCCGCGACCGTCGTCGGTGAAGGCGACGGCGCCGTGGGCGACCATATCGCCCATCTCGGATATGGCCTCGCCCTTAAGACCGCGGGTCATGGCGCCCGACGGATAGACGCGGCAGTGGCCGACCTCGGCAGCGCGGGACTTGACGAACTCCACGACGGTGCCGTTATCGGTGACGGGATCGGTGTTGGGCATGGCGCACACGCCGGTAAAGCCGCCCTTGGCAGCTGCGCGGGTGCCGCTCTCGATGTCCTCTTTGACCTCGTAGCCGGGCTCGCGAAGGTGAACGTACATATCCACCAGGCCAGGGACGAGGTACTTGCCGGAAAGGTCGCGGACCTCGGCTCCCTCGACGGCGAGATTCTCGCCGACCTCGGCGATCTTGTCGCCGTCAATCAGGACGCCAACGAAACCGTCAAGCTCGACGGACGGGTCGACGACGTGGGCATTCTTAAGAAGCAAGGCCATTATCGGCACCTCCAAGCAGCAGATACAGGATAGCCATACGCACGCAGATACCGGCGTAGACCTGCTCCAGGATGACGGAGCGTTGCGGGTGGTCGGCCATATAGGAGTCGAACTCGCCGCCGCGGTTGATGGGGCCCGGGTGGCAGATGATCGCATCGGGCTTCATGAGCTTCTCGCGGTCCTTGGTCAGGCCGAAGAGCTTGTGGTACTCACGAATCGTGGGGAACGGTGCGCCCTCGAGGCGCTCCTGCTGCACGCGCAACATGTAGACGACGTCCAGCTCGGGCAGGACGGAATCGAGGTCGCTCGTCACATGGTCGCAACCCAGAACCTCGGGCGCCGGCGGCAGCAGCGTGCCGGGGGCGACGGCATAGGTCTCGCAGCCCATGATCTTAAGAGCGGGGATCAGTGAGCCACACACACGGGAGTGGGCGATATCGCCGACGACGGCGACCTTCAGACCGTGGAAGTCACCCTTGTGCTCCCAGATGGTGTACAGGTCGAGCAGGGCCTGCGTGGGATGGTTGTGCTTGCCGTCACCGGCGCAGATGACGCTTGCGGGCGAGTTCTGCGTGACGATGTAGGGAGCACCGGCGTGCTTATCGCGAACGACGATGCAATCAATCTTGTAGGCGTTGAGGGTCTCGACGGTGTCGACGAGGCTCTCGCCCTTGACCGTGGAGGTCGAGGAGCCGCCAAAGTTAAGACTGTCGGCCGAAAGACGCTTCTCGGCGAGCTCGAAGGAGCTGCGGGTGCGCGTCGAGGGCTCGTTGAACATGTTGACGATGGTCTTGCCCTTGAGCGTGGGGACCTTCTTGATCGCACGCTCGTTGACCTCGGAGAACGCCTTGGCGGTCTCGAGGATGAGCTTGATGTCCTCTTCGGAGTACTCGGTAATGTCGATCAGGTGCTTATGGTTGAACGCCACGGTACTACTCACCTCCCAGCGGCGCGGAGCCCACGTGGGAACCCGGCGCGACGTCGTTGATCTCGACGGCGGTACGGCCGTCGACTTCCTTCATATATAGGTGCACGTTCTCCTCGTGCGACGAGGGAACGTTCTTGCCGACAAAGTCCGGCGAGATGGGGAGCTCGCGGTGGCCGCGGTCAACGAGGACTGCCAGCTCAATACGGCTTGGACGGCCCAAGTCCATGACGGCGTCGAGAGCGGCGCGAATGGTACGGCCCGTGTACAGGATGTCGTCCACCAGCACGACGCGCTTGCCGTCGACACTGAAGGGAATGTTGGTGGCGTGGATCGCGGGAGCGAAATTGGTAGCGTAGTCATCGCGGTAGAAGCTGATGTCGAGGCTGCCGAGCGGAACGTCGACACCCTCGATCTCCTTGATCTCCTCGGCGAGTTTCTTTGCCAGAAGGTCGCCGCGCGTGACGATGCCGACCAGAGCGAGGTCTTCACAGCCCTCGTTGCGCTCGAGAATCTCGTGCGCGATGCGGGTCATCGCTCGATTGACGGCGGTCTCGTCCATGATGACCGCCTTGGGGGAAGTCGTGCCCATCGATCTCCTTCCTCACATGTCTTGACTGCTGACACAGTCAAAAAAATAGATGCCCGACCGCTTAAAGCGGACCAGACACCCACAGGAAGGGCTGCTCTTTGGCAGCTATGTAATTCCATGTGGGTATCTCGTACCCCTTTAATGGTCAAGGGATAGTGTAGCCAACCTCGAGCTTAATTGCGAGCATAAATACAGAGCATTCCGTAAACGGAGCCCAATGCTCAATAAACCTATATATATTTGTGGGACGAGCTTGAAAACGTACGCACGAGCTGGCATAATCCCCTCTGCTGCACGCAAATCGGATCTACGTCCAGGGCCGTGGCGTGGGCACTATCGCCAAAAGAGAAATATCTCTGTGTAGATTACGCACAGGGAGCTGCTTCTGTGCTATAGTTCAGGCTTGTTTGTTAACGCGACATGTTCGTTTGTCGCCCAAGGAGGGTCAGTTATGTCCAAAGTTTGCGAAGTTTGCGGTAAGCACCCCGTTGCCGGTCGCTCCATCAGCCACTCTCACCGCGTCACCAACCGTAAGTTCCGCCCCAACATCCAGCGCGTCTACGTCGTCGTCGATGGTCACCGTCGCAAGATGAACGTTTGCTCCACCTGCCTCAAGTCCGGCAAGGTTGCGCGCTCCTAAATAAGGTCTTACCAACAAGTACCTCGGACTCTCCGGGTCAAAGACCTCGCGTTCACATAGAACTTACCAAAGGCGCCCTCCCCTACGGAGGGCGCCTTTTTGCACTCATTGGGGACAGGCTTACATGAGCGAAAACACCCGTGTAAGCCTGTCCCCAATGAGCGGGGCGATGCACTGGTAGATAGTTTTGTTAAAACGTTTCAGTTTATTGAAGCGTTTTAGTGTGCCTTTTACAGGAATCTAACCGTTCGCCGAATAATTTCTTGCTATCATGCAAGGCGTAGGGTAAATCTCCGATCGCAAGGAGACACAAATGGTGAAAAAGTCACCGGAAAACACTACTCCCGCAATTGTGGACAACGTAGAGGCGCTTGAGGCTAAGCTCGCTCAGATGCGAGAGGCCCAGGCGCTTTTTGCTACGTACACGCAGGAGCAGGTCGACAAGATCTTCTATGAGGCCGCCATGGCCGCCAACAAGGCTCGTATCCCGTTGGCGAAGATGGCCATCGAGGAGACCGGCCGCGGCGTTCTTGAGGACAAGGTCATCAAGAACCACTACGCCGCAGAGTACATCTACAACGCTTACAAGAACACCAAGACCTGTGGTGTCCTGGAGCGCGACGAGGCTTACGGCATCACCAAGATCGCCGAGCCCATCGGCATCGTGGGCGCCGTCATCCCGACGACCAACCCCACCTCCACTGCGATCTTCAAGACGCTGATCTGCCTGAAGACCCGCAACGCCATCATCATCTCCCCGCACCCGGCTGCCGCCAAGTGCACCATCGCCGCCGCCAAGCTCGTGCTTGACGCCGCCGTCAAGGCCGGCGCCCCCGAGGGCATCATCGGCTGGGTCGATGTCCCCTCCATCGAGCTGACCAACATGGTCATGCGCGACGTCGACATCATCCTCGCCACCGGTGGCCCGGGCATGGTCAAGGCCGCTTACTCCTCCGGCAAGCCCGCCCTCGGCGTCGGCGCAGGCAACGGCCCGGCCTATATCCACCGCTCGGCCGACATCCCCCGCGCCGTGCGGGACATTCTCCGCTCGAAGACGTTCGACAACGGCACGGTCTGCGCCTC
>URFU01000122.1 GCA_900547125.1 uncultured Collinsella sp. | reverse complement strand
AAGAGCCTGACCGGCACCGTTACCCGTTGCCGTCAGCAGCTCAACGAGGGCGCCGCCCAGCAGAACGGTCAGTGGTAATGGCTGAGTTCCCGAGCGTAACCGTCGATCTTTCCGAGCAGCTCGAGTTTCCCGGAGACTCTTATCCGCTGACCGGCAAGGTCGATGTCGCCACCTACACGGTGGGCGAGAAGGAGTACCAGCTGCAGGACGGCATTTCCTACGACGTGGTCTTTACCAACGCCGGTACCGGTGTTCTGCTTTCGGGCATGGTCCGCGCTCACGCCACCGGCGAGTGCGATCGCTGCCTGGAGCCCGCATCGTTTGATATCGCAGGCGAGATCGAGGAGTTCTACCTCTTTAACGAGCCCGAGGACCCCGAGGCCTACGAAGACGGCTACGAGTTGCTGGGCGAGGATCGCATTGTCGATCTGGGCGAGCCCATCAACGACGCGGTCGTCATGGACACGCCGTTCGTTGTCCTGTGCAAGCCCGATTGCCGCGGCCTTTGCCCCACCTGCGGCATCAATCTCAACGTCGAGCAATGCGATTGCGCCGCCAAGGCGGAGGCCGAATGGGCCGCTGCCACGGAAAATCCATTTGCAGCATTGAAGAATCTCAAGCTTGACGAGTAAAACTGTGGTAGTATCGCTACTTGCGCGTAATCGCCACACTGGATAGTTCATAAGGAAGGTCACTATGCCCGTACCTAAACAAAAGCAGGGTCGTATTCGCACCCATACCCGTCGTTCCGCCAACATGAAAATCTCGGCTGCGGCTCAGTCCACGTGCCCCCGTTGCGGCGCTGTTAAGCTCCCGCACCACGTGTGCCCCAGCTGCGGTTTCTACAAGGACCGCGAGGTTATCGTTACCGAGTAACTGTATACTCTGGATACGATGCCGTTCCAACTGGAACCACAATGGCCGGCTCAATGAGTCGGCCATTTTTGTATAAGGAGCATATGAAATGAGTAACGTTCGCGTTTGTGTAGACGTTGTGGGCGGAGACGAGAAGCCTCAGGTTGTTCTCGATGGTATCGAGGCTGCGCTTGCGGCAGATCCCGAGATCGAGGTCTTGGCCGTCGGTCCCGCCGAAATCGTCAACTCCTTTGCCGCAGCGCATGCCCGCGTGGAGGCTCTGGAGGCCCCCGATGTCATCAGCATGGAGGACGATCCCATTCGCGCCGTGATGACCAAGCGCAAGTCCTCGATCGTGCTTGCGTGCCGTGCCATTAAGAAGGGCAATGCGGACGCGTTTTTCTCGGCCGGCTCGACCGGTGCCATGACCGCTGCCGCCACGGCCTACGTCACACCGTTTAGGTATTTGGCAGAGGGCAAGAAGCAGCCGGTCCGTCCGTGCCTGACCAACGCACTGCCCAATCGCGCCGGCGGCCTGACGGTGCTGTGCGATATGGGCGCCAATCCCGATGTCACGGTGGACGATATGGTGCGCTTCGCCCAGATGGGCTCTGCCTATGCCCGTGTGGTTTTGGGCATTGAGCATCCTCGCGTGGGTCTGCTTGCCAATGGCACCGAGGACGAGAAGGGCTCCATCTTTACCAAGTCGTGCTTCCCGGCCATGAAGGCAGCGGTTCCCGGCTTTGTGGGCAACTGTGAGGGCACCGACCTTACGTCGGGCAATTTTGACGTCGTGGTCGCCGACGGCATGTCGGGCAACATCGCGCTCAAGGCCACCGAGGGCGCTGCCAAGTTTTTGCTGCAGGAGCTCAAGGGTGCCTTTATGGCCTCGCTCGGCACCAAGATCGCCGCACTGCTCATCAAAAAGCAGATGCGCGAGATTAAGGCCAAGCTTTCGGGCGATGCCAAGGGCGGCGCGATCCTGCTGGGCCTGCGCGGCGTCGTGTTGATCGGCCACGGTGCCACGTCGGTCGAGGCCGTCAAGAACGGTACGCTTGCCGCGGCCCAGGCCGTGCGCGCCGGGCTTGTCCAGGACGTTGCCAATTCCATGGACGGTATCGTTTTATAAGAGCCTCGTTACGTGGCTCAACCTGTACCGTGTGGGGTAGAATCGGAGCCGTATTGCAACGCGGCTCCGATTGCCGTGTTGTGTTGTGTTCCATGACATACGAGAGGAAGCGCTATGGACCGCTCCGAAATCTTCGATAAGATCGCCGAAGTCGCCGCTGACGTGCTCGGCGTCGATGTCGCCGACATTAGCGACGAGACCACTTTTGACGATCTCGATGCCGATTCGCTCGAGCGTCTGCAGCTGGTGACGGCCATCGAGGACGAGTTCGACCTCGAGATCGATGACGAGACCCTGCTGTCGCTCAACTCTGTCGCCGACGCCGTCGACGCGATCGAAAACGCCAAGGAGGCCTAAGTCTTGGCTTTGTCTGAACGACTCACGCGCGCCCAGGAGATCCTGGGCCATGAGTTCAATAACAAGGTGCTGCTGCGCGCGGCGCTCACACATCCCTCGGCCGTCGAGGGTCAGCCGGTCTCTGCCAGCTATGAGCGCCTTGAGTTTTTGGGCGATTCCATTTTGGGCGCCGTGGTGGCCCGTTCGCTCTTTGAGTCCTATCCCGAGTTTGACGAGGGCAAGCTCACGCGCCTGAAGGTGTCCCTTGTCTCGGGCGCCACGCTGTCCGAGGTATCGCACGAGCTGGGTATCGACGACATCATCATCTTTGGTGCTTCCGAGACCGGTACCGGCGCGCGCGGCCTTCACTCGGCGCTCGAGAACGTATACGAGTCGCTCGTGGGTGCGCTGTACCTGGATGCCGGCTGGGATGCGGCAGCGGAGTTCATCCACCGTACGCTTAAGCCGCACCTGGCCACCGAGCGTGCCGAGCACCCCGCGAACCCCAAGTCGTTCTTGCAGGAGTGCGTGCAGGCAGATGGCCACGAGCCTCCCGCGTATAAGCTGGTCGGCTCCGAGGGCCCCGCGCATGCGCCCACCTTTACCGCTGTGGTTCTCATCGACGGTATTCGCCAGGGCCGCGGCACCGGTTCCTCCAAGAAGGAGGCCGAGGGAGCCGCTGCGCTCGAGGCACTCGATCGCATGGGCTACACCACCAACGGCGTGATTCTCAACAAGAAGCCTGTTTAAGCGAGGAACCGTGTATCTCAAGTCCCTCACGCTCAAAGGGTTCAAGTCGTTTGCCGACCGTGCCCATATGTCATTTGAGCCGGGCCTGACCGTCATCGTCGGTCCCAACGGCTCGGGAAAATCGAACATCTCCGACTCGATTCTGTGGGTCCTGGGCGAGCAGAGTGCCAAGCAGCTGCGCGGCCAGGCCATGGAGGACGTCATCTTCTCGGGCTCGTCGGCGCGCAAGCCGGTGGGTGTCGCCGAGGTCACGCTGGTGCTCGATAACTCGGACCATATGCTGCCCGTCGACTTTGACGAGGTCGCCATCACCCGTCGTATGTATCGCTCGGGCGAATGCTAGTACCTCATCATCTCGAGCCCGTGCCGCCTGATGGACATTCAGGACATCCTGCACGATTCGGGCCTGGGCAAGGATACGCATTCCATCATCAGCCAGGGCAAGCTCGACGCCATTTTGCAGAGCCGCCCCGAGGAGCGCCGCGCCCTGATCGAGGAGGCTGCCGGCATCTCCAAGCACAAGCGCCGCAAGGAGCGTGCGCTCAAAAAGATTAAATCGATGGACGAGCACCTGACCCGTGCCCGCGACATCAATAAAGAGATCGCCCGTCAGCTGCGGCCGCTGGAGCGTCAGGTCGATCGCGCGCGCAAGTACAAAGAGCTGTCCTCGCGCGCGAACGAGCTTACGCAGATGCTGGCCGTCGACGAGCTCCGTTCGCTGCAGTCGCAGTGGAACGACCTGGAGAGCCGCTCCAAGGAGGGCGCTGCCGAGCTTGAGCTTGCGCAGTACCGCCTGGGCGAAAAGGAGCGCGAGCTCGAGAAGCTCCAGGTCATGCTCGAGGAAAAGGGCCTTTTTGTGGGCGATCTGGGCGAGCAGCGCCGCCATATGCAAGACGTGGTCGGCCGCATTAACTCCGATATGCGCCTGCTCGAGGAAAAAGGCCACAACATGGTGTCGCGCCTGTCCGACATGCGCGGCCAGATATCGAGCTCCGAACATCAGCGTCGTCGCGTGGTCGAGGAGCTCGAGGATGCGCGTGCCCAGCTTGAGGAAGTTACCGGTGCGCACATGCAGGCCCAGGACGACGTTGACGCCGCCGGTCCTGCCGCCGCCCAGCTCCACGAGCGTCGCGTTGCGCTCGACAATCAGATTTCGCAGCTTACGCGCGAGCAGCGCGATGTGCAGCGTGCGGCCGATAACGCCGCGCTCGAGCTTGCCAAGGTGAAGGACTCGCTGAGCAACGCCGAGGTCGAGGACAACATGTACGCCTCGCGCCTGGAGCAGATCGACGAGCAGCTCGAGGAGGTCACGGCCTCGCTCGAGAGCCGTCGCGACCGCGCTGAGGAGCTCGAAGGTGCTCTCGATCAGGCTCGCCAAGCCCAGGTCGATGCGCGTGAGGCCACCGAGGTCGCCCGTGCGGCGTTGAAGGACCTGCGTAATCGCGAGAGCGAGGCGCGCAATAAACTGTCCGAGGTTCGCTCTGAGCTCGCGAGCCAAAAGAAGCTCGATGCCCGCATGGCTGACAGCTCGCCGCTGGTGAGCCGTCTGATGGGCGCGTTGGGCGATGATGTCTCGGGTCGTCTGGGCGATGTGCTCGAGGCCCCTCGTGAGCTCGAGGGTCTGGTCGAGCAGCTGCTTGCCGGCGATATCGATGCCCTGCTGTTTGATGACGCCGCCACGCTTGAGCGTGCCGGCCGTGCGGCTCTGGACCTAATGATGGCCTCAGGGGAGGCGCTGCTGATGGCGCGCGGCGTGAGCGGCGGTGCTGCTGCTAGGGGCGCTGCCGGTTCGCGTTTGGTCGATCGTCTGTCCGTGCGTTCCGGTTATGGCCCGGTTGTCGAGGCCCTGCTTGGCGGCTATTACGTGGCTGATGACTTGGCTGCCGCGCTGGCGGCACCAGTCGTTGACGGTGTGACCTATGTGACTCACGATGGCGCCCGAGTGAGCTGTGGCGGCCTGGTGCGCGGAGGACTCGATGCCGGCGAGGCCTCGGGCGCCCTGGAGCGCAAGCGGCGTATTCGCGAGCTGGAAGGCCTGGAGCCCGATCTCGCTGCCGTGTTTGAGCATGTTTCGGATCAGGTCGTCGAGGCCAATG
>URFU01000121.1 GCA_900547125.1 uncultured Collinsella sp. | reverse complement strand
CGCCAGCTCGTCTAGGTAGAACCAGCGGCTCGCCAGGCGCGTAATCTCTCCGTCGTACTCGATGACGTCCATGCGCAAGCCCTCGTGCGACATCAGCGCGAACTTGGGATAGGCAAACCCGCCGCCGCCCAGCATAAGCATGCGGTCGATACCGTGACCATAAGCGTCGCGCATCGCATCCTCGGCCTCAAACACGTCGTCAAACGCGCGATAGTACGCAAAGACGGGCTCCGCCCAGCGCTCGCCAACGTAACTCGCGCTTTGGTAGACGCCGCCTTGCACCAATACGCGGACTTCGTCGCCGCCCTCGTCGTGCACGCGTTTCACACGCGCCAACCCATTGCGGGTTCGCGCAACCTGCAGACAGGCAGCACGAACAGCGACAGCGGCCGCACCAAGCGCCGCGGCTCCCAGAGCAACGCCGGCAACGACGCCGGCAGAAACACTCGGCTTGTTCATTTAGAGCTCCTTTTGCAGATAAAGGCCATGGTCATAAAATCCAAGATGGCGATAGTACTCGCGTGTGCCAATCGCGCTAATCACGTTGATACGCGCATAACCCGCATCCCGGGCAATCTCGCACGCACGGTCTACGAGCAAACGCCCCAACCCGTGATGCTGCGCCGCCTGGCCCTGGTCGCCCACGCGCGCCGCCATGCCATACACGTGCACCTCGCGAATCATCGCCTCGTCCGGCGTCGTCGGCAACTCGTCCGCATGCGCGGCAACAAAAGCGCGATCGGGAAGCGACAGCCGCAAAAAGCCCGCGATCTTGCCCTGCGGCGTCACCCACTGCAAAAAGCGCTCGTGCGTCACCGGCGTCTCGTACGCGACCTCATCAAGGGTCAGCTCATGCAAGTCGGCACCCGCCGTGCTGATTTCGCGATAGCGAATCTCGCGCACCGTCACGCCTTCCCTACGAGCCGCCAGGCGGTTCTCGACGAGCTGACGTAGGTTGGGTTTCTTGTTGCCCACCATGATGTCGTCGGAACTAAAGTCGCGGATCATGCGACTGATGCGGCAGAACGCCGGCGTCACCACGATGTCGTCGGCAAGCACATCGAGCAGCTCTTCCTCGGTATAGGGACGCCACTCGCCACGTTCATAGCAACCCACCAGACGCGAGCCCTCGATGAGCGCACACGGGTAGACCTTGACCTCGTCGGGCATAAAGGCCCCCTCGGTCATAAAGCGCTCGTAGTCGCGCTTGTCCCCCTCGGGCGTGGCGCCCAGCAAGTTGAGCATAAAATGCGCGTGGATCTTAAAGCCACACAGGCGCGCAAGCGAAAACGCCCGCTCGATCTGCGCCACCGAAATGCGACGCTCGTTGATATCGAGCAGGTGCTGGTCAAGGCTCTGAATACCCATCTGAATCTTGGTGCAGCCCAGGCGGCGGATGAGCGTAAGGGCCTGCGGCGTTACGGCATCGGGGCGCGTCTCGATAACGAGCCCCACCACGCGATGCTTCGCCGTCTCGTTGATGCGCTGCTGACGTTCAAGCTCCTCCATCGTGGCCGTCTGCCACTCGGCGACCTCGCCCCACGGCGTACCGGGGCCGTACAGGCGACGCACTGCGCGGTTGTAGCCGCCCACGGAAGCATCCACACGCCCCTGCTCGTCGGCAACGCCGGCAGCAAGCTCGACCTCGTCTGTCGCAATGCCGGCGGCCCGATAGCGCTCGCGGCGCTCTGTTACCACCGGCGGCAGGGCATCGGCGGGAGCGTCATCGAGCAGGCGCCCCGCCTCGGCACGGCTGATGCCCGGACGCGCCAACATGGGGTTTGCTGCCACGCCGGCGACGGCATCGTCATTGAGCGCACGGAAAAGCTCCGACATAAACCACGTTTGATACCCTTGCGGATAGTCGCTCCAGGTACCGCCGAGCACAATGAGCTCGATCTTATCGGTCGCATGCCCCATTTGCGAAAGCGCCGTCAAACGGGCACTCACCTGCAGATACGGATCGAAGCAGTTTTGCTCTGCACGGGCGCACGCCGGCTCGGCGTGCAGATAGCTCTTGGGCATGCGCAGATCATTGGGGCAAAACAGGCAATCGCCCGAGCACGGCCAGGGCTTGGTGATGACGGTAATGGTCGCTACGCCCGAAGCCGTGCGGCGCGGCTTCATGCGTAGCACCTGCAGCAGTTGGCGTTCCAGATCGGAATCGACATTCCACGCAGCCCACCGAGCCGGCTCCTCACGTTTAACCCGCTGGTAGAACGGCAGCAGACGGCGCTTGGCCAAATCGCGTTTGTCGGCACCCTCACGGCGTGCCTCGGCATGTATCAGTTTGACGAGCGCCTTGTCGTCCACGGTCTCGCCGCGACGCAGAGCCTCGAGTATGTTCAAGATAATCTGTTCCATGTCCCCATTGTAAAGGCAAAGGCGCCGAAGCCGATCTCGGCTTCGGCGCCTTCATCAAACAGCGCGTCTATATCTTCGCCTAGGCTTTCGTCTGCCTCACTACTCCGAATCAAACGACATGTCGCCCGAACCGACCTCAAAACGATACGTGGCAGACTTGTCACCGTTATCGAATTCAAGATTCAAAATGGTCTCGCCGTCGTAGCCAAGCGGAAGGAAATCGCTCTCGAAGTCGCCGCTGCCCAAGGTGAGGCTCGCCTTAAAGCCCGTCGAGTTCGGAACCGTCATCTCCACATCGCCCGAGCCCACACTCACGTCCATCGACTTCGTGGGGGCCGGGTAAAGCTCGAACGTCACATCGCCCGAACCGACCTCGGCATTCAGGGTATCGGTCACGGTGCCCGTAAACTCAACGTCTCCCGAGTCCAGAGTCAGGTTGAGGTCATGACACGCAATGCCCGCGACCGTCAGATCACCCGATCCTACATTCGCTGTAATGCCCACCATGTTATCGGCAACTTTGCGCGGCAGTTCGACGGTAACCGTGCGGTCAATGGCGCGCTCGTCATCGCAATCGAACTGGCGAATCTTGAGCGTAGAGCCCTTGATTTCGGCCAGGTTCTGGGTTGCCGCATCGAAGGCAACGGTCCCCGTTGCCACGCGACCGCTTTCAATCACGCGCACTGGCCCGCCGGAGACGTGTTTGACCTCGACCGTGCCCGACGTCACGTCCAAGTCAAGCGATGTGAACGCGTCGGCATCAAACGTTTCGCTCGAAAGCTGTTGAGGCCGAGCGGAATAGTTACCGCTATTCAAGGAATCGTCCTCGTCAAAGACATCGTCCATACCAGACAAGCCGGATACAACATCGTCGAGATCCCACGGACCATCAAAATGAATCAATGTCCGCGAAATGCCAAAGACAAGTCCGATGATAAGCACAAACGCTCCGATGCCAATGCCCAAGCGCCTCTTAGACTCATGCGAGAGCTTCATCATTCATCACCTTCTTTGGCACTCGACTCAGCGGTGGTCGCGGCAGCCATGTCAGCGTCAACCGCTGTGGAAACGTCCTCCCCTTTAGTCCTAGCGACCGCCGGCGCCGGACCAACCTGGATATCCCCGCGCGCCCAATCGCCATCGAGCGCACGTGCCACCCAGTGATAGATGGGGATCGTAAAGAAGATCAGTGCGGGAAAGGGGCTGGCACCAACCAGGAACATCAGTAAAAAGAACAGCAGCCAGCACACGGCCCAATACGGGAACGACTGGAACGGACCCTTCACCGGAGTCGGGCCGGCCGCAACGGCACCCGTCACCTGAGCCGTCGCCGCATTGGCGGCCTGCGCACTCCAGCTTGCCGCCTGCGCCGCCTTGGCTGCCGCGTCACTTGCCTGCGTTGCCGCCTCAGTCGCACGCGCCGCTGCCTCATGGGTGCGTGCACGTTCCGCCGCCTCGGCCTCGCGTTGGCGAGCGCGGTCCTCGTTCTCAAACTCGATATCGTCCTCGATCTCATCGCTCGGATTGAGCAGCTCGTCCAGGCTCACGCCATAGAGCTTGGCGAGCGAGATCAGGTTCTCGGTATCGGGCGAGCTCTCCGCGCGCTCCCATTTACTGACCGCCTGGCGCGACAGCCCCAGCTTTCGCGCCAGCCCTTCTTGGCTAAAACCCTTGCTGCGACGAAGGTCGGCGAGCCGCTGCGCAGTTTCTACATTCATGGTTCCTCCTATGTGATGCCAGCCGTGCCGCCGGATCGTTTTGTTCTTAAGGCGCCTTGCACAGTTAAAAATGTATCCGCCACCGCCAAAAACATGCCACCTATTTTAGTGAGATTTTTGACAACCGGTGGTTGCGGGCATATATGAGCTGCGGAAATGTGTCCAAACAAAGCAATGACCCGCAGCTCGGTTGTCCCCGTTGTGGCGTTAACGGTAGTATGGTCGTACTGTTTATTCCGCACCGCCAACGGAGGGAGTTCCGCGCCGTGAACCGCGATTTCGCCTCATCGCTCATCCAGCTCAACAACACGTTCTATCGCGAACACTCCGCCTCCTTTTCCGATACGCGGCAGGCCCCGTGGCCCGGCTGGGTGCGCACCATGGACATCGCGCTCGGGCAGCTCGACGTCGCCACGATCGAGCATCCCGTCCGCGTCTTCGATCTTGCCTGCGGCAATATGCGATTCGAGAACTTTGCCGCCGGCGGCGCACTTGCCGCCAAGGGCGTCGATGGCGCAAACCCCTCGGCGGATGCCAGCTGCCCGTTTGAGTTCTATGGTGTCGACTCGTGCCAAGACCTGGCCATCGATGCACGTGGTCACGCCCTGCGCATTCCCAACCTGCACTTCCAGGAACTCGATGTGCTCGACGCTCTCATGAAGCTCAACCCCGCCGAGACGCCCGACGTGCTTTTCGACGCCCCGCTCGCCGACATCTCGGTCTGCTTTGGCTTTATGCACCACGTGCCGTCGTGCGAGTACCGCGTACGCGTGCTCGACGCCCTAGTGCGCCAGACACGCCCGGGCGGCATCATCGCCATCAGCTTTTGGGAGTTTATGAACGACGAGCGCATGGCGCGCAAGGCCGTTCGCGCCGAGGCCCGCGCCGAGCTCACTCCGCCTTTTGAGGGCTACGATTCCGCGCAGTTTGAAGCCGGCGACCACCTCATTGGCTGGCAAAACGACCGCCACGCCTACCGCTATTGCCACCACTTTGACGATCAGCAGATCACCGACCTGGTGCGCGGCGAAGTGCGCTCCTACCGCCAGCTGCCCGTGCGTCTGTACCAGATCCAGCCCAAGTTCCGCGACGAGATCCGTCCCCGCTTCGGCC
>URFU01000120.1 GCA_900547125.1 uncultured Collinsella sp. | reverse complement strand
CGACCATCATGACTGACCCGGGCCTGGCCGACCGCACCTATGTCGAGCCCATCACTGCCGAGTTTATCGAGCGCGTGATCAAGAAGGAACGCCCGGACGCGCTGCTGCCCACGCTAGGCGGCCAGACCGGTCTGAATGCCGCCGTCGAGCTGGCAAAGGACGGCACGCTCGACAAGTACGGCGTCGAGATGATTGGCTGTGACCTTGCCGCCATCGAGCGCGGTGAGGACCGCAAGCTCTTTAACGAGGCCATGGCCGAGATCGGCCTGGAGGTCGCGCGCTCGGGCTATGCCTACAGCGTGGCTGACGCCGAGGCCATCGCCGAGCGTGTGGGCTATCCCTGCGTGCTGCGTCCGAGCTTTACCTTGGGCGGCGCCGGTGGTGGCATCGCGCATACTCACGAGGAACTCGTCTCCATCGTGAGCCAGGGCCTTGAACTCTCGCCCGCTCACGAGGTGCTGGTCGAGGAGTCCATCGAGGGCTGGAAAGAGTACGAGATGGAGGTCATGCGCGACCACGCCGGCAACGGCATCATCGTGTGCTCCATCGAGAACCTCGACCCCATGGGCGTGCATACCGGCGACTCCATCACCGTGGCGCCGGCGCAGACCCTCTCCGACCTGGAGTATCAGCGCATGCGTGTCGCCTCGCTCGCCATCTTGGAGAAGATCGGCGTCGAGACCGGCGGCTCCAACGTGCAGTTTGCCGTGAACCCCCAGACCGGCCGCCTGATCGTCATCGAGATGAACCCGCGCGTGAGCCGCTCGTCCGCACTGGCCTCCAAGGCCACGGGCTTCCCCATCGCCAAGGCCGCCGCTCGCCTGGCCGTGGGCTACACGCTCGACGAGATCGTCAACGACATTACCAAGGCAACACCCGCCTGCTTTGAGCCCACGATCGACTACTGCGTGGTCAAGGTGCCACGCTTTGCCTTCGAGAAGTTCAAGGGCACCGACCCCACGCTCACCACGCGCATGAAGGCCGTGGGCGAGATTATGGCGATCGGTCGCACCTTTGAGGAGGCCTTCGGCAAGGCCATGCGCTCGCTGGAGGACGGACACCAGGGCATTTGCGCCGGTGGCAAGGAGGGTGCCGACAAGCTGAGCGACGACGAGCTCGCCCAGGCCGTGGGCACCCCGACCGAGCACCGCATCTTCTTTGTGGTCGAGGCCCTGCGCCGCGGCTGGGACATCACCCGCATCCATGCCATCTGCGGCATCGATCCGTGGTACCTCAACCGTATCAACGACATGGTGCAGGTCCAGGAAAGCATCCGCGGCCTGCGTGTGGAGGATATCGACGCCGACGCGATGCGCCTGCTCAAGCAGTACGGCACGAGCGACGCCGAGATTGCCGCGCTGACCGGCTCGGACGAGCGCTTTGTTCGCGCTTATCGCAAGGGCCTGGGCGTGGTTCCCAGCATGAAGACGGTCGATACCTGCGCTGCGGAGTTCTCGAGCGCCACGGAGTACCACTACAAGACGTACGAGAACATCTACCGCACGAGCCCGGATGCCAAGAAGCGCGTAGCTCCCGACGAGACCACGCCGGCGGACAAGCCCAAGGCGATGATTCTGGGTGCCGGCCCCAACCGTATTGGCCAGGGTATTGAGTTCGATTACTGCTGCGTGCACGCGAGCTACGCGCTGGCGGCCCGCGGCTTTGAGACCATCATGGTCAACTGCAACCCCGAGACCGTCTCGACCGACTACGACACGTCCGACCGCCTTTACTTTGAGCCGCTCACCTACGAGGACGTCATGGACGTTATCGATGTTGAGCGCCCCGACGGCGTCGTGGTGACGCTTGGCGGCCAGACCCCGCTTAAGCTGGCGCGCATGCTCGAGGAGAGCGGCGTGAACATCATGGGTACCAAGCCCGATGCCATCGACTTTGCCGAGGACCGCGAGCGCTTTGCCGCCCTGCTCGACAAGCTGGGCATCATGTACCCGCCGGCGGGTCAGGCCACCTCGTTTGAGGAGGCCGAGGCCGTTGCCGCACACATTGGCTACCCGCTGCTGGTGCGTCCGAGCTACGTGCTGGGCGGCCGCGGCATGATGATCGCCTACGATGCCGAGCATCTGCGCGATTACATGGCCGAAGCTGCGCGCATTAGCCCCGACTACCCGGTGTATCTGGACCGCTTCCTGGAGGGTGCGATCGAGTCCGATGTCGACGCCCTGTGCGATGGCGAAGAGGTCTACATTGGCGGCATTCTGGAGCATATCGAGGAGGCCGGTATCCACTCTGGCGACTCCGCGACCTGCATCCCGCCGTTCAGCTTTAGCGAGAGCCTGCAGGCAAAGCTTCGCGAGACCACGCGCCGCATCGCGATGGCGCTGGGCGTACGCGGCCTGGTCAACGTGCAGTACGCCATCAAGGGCGAGACCGTCTACGTGATCGAGGCCAACCCGCGTGCCAGCCGCACTGTGCCGTTTATCTCCAAGGCCACCGGCGTGCCGCTCGCCAAGTGTGCCGCACGTATCATGGCGGGCCATTCCATCTCGAGCTTGGGCCTGCCGAGCGACGAGCGTCAGCTGGACTGGTTCTGCATGAAGGAAGCCGTTATGCCCTGGGGTCGTTTCCCGGGCGCCGACGTTATCCTGGGGCCCGAGATGAAGTCGACGGGCGAGGTCATGGGTATCGCCAAGAGCTATCCCGAGGCATACGCTAAGACGCAGCTGGCGATTGACTACAAGCTGCCCGACCCGAGCGCCGGCAAGGTGTTCATCAGCGTGTGCGACCGCGACAAGCGTCATATCCTTTCGGTCGCGCGTATCCTTCGCTACCTGGGCTTTGATATCTGCTCCACCGAGGGTACGGCGCGCGTCCTGCGCGGCGGCAACGTGACGTGCGAAGTCGTGGAGAAGATCAGCGGTCCGCACGACGGCGAGTGCCCCAACATCGGCGACCTCATCGCCGATGGCAAGATTGCGGTAATCATCAACACACCGTACGGCCCGGGCTCTCGTGGCGATGGCTACCTGCTGCGTACCGAGGCCGTGCGCCGCGGCGTGACCTGCGTGACGGCGATGTCTGCGGCCAACACGTACGTGAGCGCCATCGAGGCCGTGCGCGAGGACCAGCAGGGTCACGGCAGCGCCAACGACATGGGCATGGACGTCATCGCCCTGCAGGACCTGCCGCAGCACACGGTGTAGTGTGACCTGTCCGGCCGGGGCGGAGGGGGCCGAGTTTCCCCCTTCGCTCCGGCTGCAAGCAGAGTCGCTCAGTGGGAAACTCGGCCCCCTCTGCCCCGGCCTGCGGTGACTTGGCTTCACCGCGTGCTGCCGAAGGGGCTTTGCGCGATGACTAGGGCTGAATAGAAAATGAGTGTGGGCTCTGCCGTTCGTTCGAACGGCAGAGCCCACGTTTTGTATGGAGGCCTTTTTACTGTTAGTCGAGGACGCCTCTGGACAGTTAGTTCAAATTCGTATTTATTAGAGAGTATGAGAAGGCTGATTTGGACTCATTCAGCCTATTTTTGGCAATCTGAATCGATAAAGATGCTCAGCCAAGCCGGGAACGGCCCAATACTGGGTTCGCGTCGGCTTCCAAGCGGCAATTTTGTGCCCAAGGCCACGGCCAAATTATACGAATCTGAACTAACTGCCCATCACTCTCCATCAACCTTTTTCCAAACCAAATCAGTCAACGTACGTCATGGCAATATCCGGTAGGTCGCAGGGTGGCGGCTGAGCCGTTCCCTCGGGAAACTTCGCGAAGCCCAGTTCCCGAGAGAAAGGTACGGTCTGTGTAATACCAGATAAACAGTACATTTTTGCTTAATTGGTATTTGACTGAAGAACCAATTGGTATGGCTTATTTAGCCCACCTTGCCATTGACGCTCATTTTAATACCACTGGGAGAATTTCGAACTTGGTTGCGCAACTGCTCCCGTATACTAATTCAACCTAATAGGCGGATATCTGGTTACTACCAGTTAACCCCTTGGTAACGGGTGGGCCCACTGCGCGGAATGTACCGAACACCCCCCCGTTTGATGCGTTCGCCCATGCTGCAGGGCGTGCGTCCGCGATGCTTCCGCGTGTCGGAGGGAAGGAGTCCAGGTGCGTAGGAATTCCATTTTTACGAAACGGTGGGTGAAGGGAAGCGTGGTCCTCGTCGCCACTGCGGCGACGCTCGTGTTTGCCAATCCCCAGCAGGCGATTGCCACGCCACTCAAGGGCGTCGACTCAGCTACCGTGTCTCAGTCTGCCTCGAACGTCGTCGACATCGATTTCGCTGACGGCATCAAGGGCCGTATTACGTTCCTCGAGGACGGTATTTTCCGCTATAACGTCGACCCCAAGGGTGAGTTTTCCGAGTACGCCACGCCGCGCAGTAAGTCCCACACGGCTAAGATCCAGGCTCAGCCCGATACTTCGGACGCCTACAGCAAGCCGAGTGCGACGGTTGCCGACAAGGGCGACGCTATCGAGATCACCGGCGGAAAGGCGACCGTGATCCTGGACAAGGCGACTGGCAAGATGAGTATCAAGTCAGGCGACCGTGGCGTGGTTTCTGCGTCCGCGCCCCTCGACCTTGATAAGAAGGGTACCGTCCAGACGCTCGCCAAGGAGAAGTCCGAGAACTTCTTTGGCGGCGGCACCCAGAACGGCCGCTTCCTGCACACCAACCAGACCATCGCCATCTCCAACACTAACAACTGGACCGATGGCGGCGTTGCCTCGCCCAACCCGTTCTATTGGACGAGCGACGGCTACGGTGTGCTCCGAAACACGTTTGCAGAGGGTTCCTACGACTTCGGTTCCACGGACTCATCGACGGTCACGACTTTGCACAACGAGAATGAGTTTGATGCCTATTACTTCGTGGCGACCAACGAGGGCGCCTCGAACGTGGCAACCGAGATGCTGCAGGACTACTACAAGGTGACCGGCAATCCGGTGCTGCTGCCCGAGTACGGTTTCTACCTGGGTCATCTTAATGCCTATAACCGTGATGGCTGGTCAACGACCTCGGGTCAGAAGAAGTGGGAGACCAAGGGCAGCAAGTCCTCGAGTGAGAAGGGCGACGTTAAATACGAGTCCGGCATGTCGACGGGCTACAAGCTCGACGGCACGCTTGCGGCCGAGACGCTCAACGGTGAGGGCCCTACGGTTGATACCGAGAACATGAAGGCGACCGATTTCGACCGCCAGTTCTCCGCCCGGCAGGTTATCGATGACTACGAGGACAACGACATGCCGCTCGGCTGGTTCCTGCCGGCCGCCGGTTACGGAGCTGGCAAC
>URFU01000119.1 GCA_900547125.1 uncultured Collinsella sp. | reverse complement strand
CTGCCGATGCCGAGTTCATGATCGAAGGCTTTGGCGCCGCAGCCACGCGCCCGGTCACGCTGCGCGCCAACACGCTCAAGGCGACCGCCGAGGACATCGCCGCGGCACTCGATGCCGCCGGGATCGCCCACCAAACCGTTGCCTGGTACCCGGATGCCTTCATCCTGCCCGACGCCCAGGTTTCCGACCTGTGGGACCTCGACATCTACCGCGACGGCAAGATCTACCTGCAGAGCCTGTCGTCCATGATGCCGCCGCTGGTCCTGGGCGCTCAGGCAGGCGAGGACATCCTGGACATGTGCGCAGCCCCTGGCGGCAAGACGACGCAGATCGCCGCCCTCACGCAGGGGCAGGCGCACCTTACAGCCTGCGAGATGCGCAATCCCCGCGCCGAGAAGCTCGAAGCCAACCTCCACCGCCAAGGCGCAAAAAACGTGCCCGTCATGCGTATTGACGCACGCGAGCTTGACGAGTTCTTCCGCTTTGACCGTATCCTGCTCGACGCCCCCTGCACCGGCACGGGCACCGTCATCAGCGGCAACGAAAAGAGCTTGCGCGGCCTCACCGAGCAGCTGCTCGTCAAGTGCGCCCGCTCGCAGCGCGCGCTTCTGGACCGCGCCATGGGGGCCCTCAAACCGGGCGGCACGCTCGTCTATTCGACGTGTTCGATCTTGCCGCAGGAAAACGAGGATGCCCTGCAAGAGGCCCTCGACAAGCACATGGACTGCGAGCTCATCCCCCTCGACGGCACACCGAGCGAAAGCGAAGCGCGTCGCACACAGGATACCGGCGACAAGCCGCATATCGAGTGCAACGCCCTTACCGAAGCCATTGCCGCGGGTCACATCTCGGCCATTGCCAACGGCATGCCAGGCACGCTGACCATTCCGCCCAGTCGCGACTTTGAGGGCTTCTATATCGCCCTGGTCCGAAAACGCAGCTAGCGCACGGATTCAAAGCTCAACAAGCTATCGCCGTGCGCACTTGTCCTGCTGGTCCTTATGCCGCGCAAGCGCTTCACGCTCCTTGCGCTCGGCCTTTTTGCCCTTAATGGCCGTAACCACAAAGTAGATGACCGCGGCGGCAACGATTGCGCCCACGCATAGGCCAATCGAGCCCAACATTGCCGAAAATTCCATACCGCGTCACCTCTCTTTTGCATACGGGACATTCAAGATAGCACCTCGATTCCCGCCACCACAGCTCCTTCACGTTCGCCGGCCCTTCAGTCTAACGGATGGCGCAGCGGGGAAAAATCAACTCGTCAAACGATTTAGCACTCGCAACGCCGGTCGTACACTGCCGACCGCAGAACATAGAAATGGACCGCCATGGATTCTCTCAACGATTTGAACGAGCGCGTCGACGCCTTTGTCGGCACCAGCTCCTTCGAGACGCCTGCCGCGACTAACGACCAAGCCCCCATCGATGTTCCCGCCGAGGTTCACGAGGACATCGTCGCCTCGGTGGACTTCTCCGAGGTTGAGCTTGCAGACGAATTTACCGAGCCCCAGGTGGCCGTAACTCCCAACGGCCTTTTGCCCATGGAGCCGCTGCCCATCGACGGGCGCCTGCGCAAGGCGGCCCTCCGCATGCCCGATGAGATCGAGGAGGCCAGCGGTTTTACGCTCTTTGGCCGCCGCATCAAATCGCTCATCTACACCACCGACGTGGCGGTCATCCGCAACTCCAATGCCGACGCCGTGTTTGCCGTCTACCCCTTCACGCCGCAGCCCGCCATTACGCAGGCGCTGCTGACCGTTGCCGAGTGCCCGGTCTTTGTGGGCGTTGGCGGCGGCACCACCACCGGTAAGCGCTCCGTGCAGATGGCGGCCGTTTCCGAGATGCAAGGTGCGGCGGGCTGCGTGGTCAACTCCCCCGCTACTGCCGAGATGGTCGAGCACATCACCAACATCGCCGACATCCCCGTCATCGCCACGATCGTTCGCTGCGACGACGATGCTCACGCCAAGGTGCGCGCCGGAGCCAAGATTCTCAACATCGCGGCCGGCAAGAACACGCCGCAGGTCCTGCGTGAACTGCGTGAGCACTATCCCAACCTGCCGCTCATCGCACCGGGCGGCAAGACGCCCGAGAGCATCCGTGAGACCATCGCTGCTGGCGCCAATGCCATCATCTGGACGCCGCCTTCGGCCCAGCAGCTTCAGACCGACATGATGCAGCGCTATCGCAAGATGAAGGAAGACGCCACGCCTGTCATCTCGCGCGACGATGTGCCCATTATCGACCAGGTCGCCGCCGCCGAGGTCAGCCAGGTCGAGAACATGAATCCCGATGTGCCGATCCCCGACGAAGTCATCGAACGCGTCGCTTCGATCCACGATCATATCGAGGAACGTCGCGCCAACCGCGGACTCAAGCCCTCGCTGCACGGCTTCTTCTTCCGCGGAAAGAAACGCTAGCCGCAATAGCAAGGCCCGCCCCGCAAACAACGGGACGGGCCTTTTCTGTTATCGAATGTCAGGAGAACAGGCGTAGCCGTTAAAATCGTCAGCCAGCCCACAAACGTTAGTCCACACGCTTGTCGCCCATAAAGAAGACGGCTACCGTGCCAGGACCGGTATGCGAGCCAATCAGAGCACCGATGCTATTGATCTCGATCTTGCCTTTGAGCTGCGGAACCTGTTCCTCTATCAGTGCCGCAACGGCCTCGGCGTCCTCACGGCACGCCGAGTGCGACATGATGCACTTGCCCGAATAGTTCGCGCCGTCCTGCACATGCGCCATCACGGTCTTGGCCATCTCGGAGATCGCGCGCTTCTTGGTGCGAATCTTCTCACGCGGCGCCAGCTCGCCCTCGCAATCGACCGTCATAAGCGGGCAAATCTTGAGCGCCGTGCCGATGATTGCACTCGCGGCCGAAATGCGACCGCCGCGCAGGTAGCTCGACAGATCGGTCGAGAAGAACCAGTGGTGAAGGTTGAGTTTATGCTCCTCAATCCAAGCGGCCGTCTCGTCGAGCGAAGCGCCGCTATCGCGAACGTCGGCGGCACATTCCGCCAGCAGGCCAAAGCCCGAAGACGCCGCCAGCGAATCGATGACGCGCACTTTGCCGCCCTGGGGATAGCGATCCGCAAGCATCTGCGCCGCAACGCAGGCCGATCCATACGTGCCCGAAATACCCGACGACAACGTCAGGTGCAGCACGTCTTTACCCTCGGCAACGAACGGCTCCCAGAACTCCTCGTACTCACCCACGCTCACCTGAGACGTCTTGGGCATAGCGCCCGCGGCAATCTGGGCAAAAAACTCGTCCGGCGTAATCGACTGATACAGATCGTCCGTATAGACAACATCGTCGATCTCGTAATGAAAACACACGACAGAAATATTGCGCGACGCAAAGAACTCACGGGTTCGATCGGCGGCGGATTCACAGGTCAGGACAAAATCACTCATATGAGGCTCCTTACTCATTGCTGCGTAAATTATTGCACAGCAAGCGTGAATACGGTACAAATGTCCACTATTTACCAAATTGAACCAAAGATAGTGAACATCTTTACCGCCATCATCTCTATCGATCCCGGAGGCATGCGTCTGCAAAAACGACCCTGCGTCTCCACTCAACCGCCATATCCACCTCAACTAAATCGATTTACCAAACCGTTCGGCCAACAATTCGATCTCCCATCCCCAATCGAAACAAAAGCGGCGCATACTGATAAACGTTTGACGCTGTTTATCAGTTTTACCAACCACATCGGAAGGTGCTTCATGGTCGCATTCGATCGCAATCCGCAAGACTTCAAGTATCTGCGCCTGCTGTCGAGACAGTTCCCCACCGAGCAATCCGCATTTACCGAAATCATCAACCTCTCGGCCATCCTCAACCTGCCCAAGGGCACCGAGCATTTTATGAGCGATGTGCATGGCGAATACAAAGCCTTTATGCACATCCTCAACAACTGCTCGGGCGTCGTGCGCGAGCATGTCGACGAGATCTTTGGCGACACGCTCTCCTTTGACGAAAAGGGCGAGCTGTGCACGCTCATCTACTATCCGCGCGAGAAGATCGCTCTTGTCCGCAGCCGGCGCGAGGCCTCGCCCACCTGGTACAAGACCATGCTCGACCAGCTCATTGTGGTTGCCCGCTCGCTTTCGAGTCGCTACACCCGCTCCAAGGTGCGTAAGGCCATCCCGCGTGATTACGCCTACATCATCGACGAGTTGTTGCACACGCATCCAGACGAGAACAACTACCGCGTGCGTTATCACGAGCGCATTATCGAATCCATCTTGGAGACCGCCAGCGCCGACGACTTTATCGAGTCGCTTGCCTCGCTCATCAAGCGCCTCGCCGTCGACCACCTGCACTTGGTGGGCGACATCTTCGACCGTGGCGGCGGTGCGGCCAAGATTATGGACCGCCTGCTCACCTATCATTCGCTCGATATTCAGTGGGGTAACCACGATCTGCTGTGGATGGGCGCTGCGGCCGGTGAGCCCGCCTGCATCGCCACGGTGCTGCGCAACAACCTGCGCTACGAAAACTACGAGATTCTCGAGAACGACTATGGCATCTCGCTGCGCGAGCTTGTCGCCTTCGCCGACGCCACCTATACCGCCGGCGAGCCGATAAGCCCGCTGATCAAAGCCATTAATGTCCTGCTCTTTAAGCTCGAGGGCCAGATTATCCAGCGCCACCCCGAGTTCGACATGACCGACCGCCTGCTGCTCGACAAGATCGATCACGACGCCGGCACAGTCACGCTTGCCGACGGCAGCGTGTGGCCGCTCACGACCAACGACTTCCCCACCGTCGATCCGGCGGACCCCTACACGCTCACGCCCGAGGAGCAGCACATCATCGACAAACTCGTGTCCGAGTTTGTCACCGCCGATCACTTGCATCGCCACATCGATTTCCTCTATACCCACGGCTCCATGTATAAGGTCGCCAACGGCAACCTGCTGTTCCACGGCTGCGTGCCGCTCAACGAAGACGGCACCTTTAGCAGCATGAATTGCCTGGGCACCTGGCACGCCGGGCGCGATTATTTTGATTTTTGCGACTATATCGCCCGCCGCGCCTGGCGCGTCGGCGACCGCGATGCCCTCGACTGGATGTGGTACCTGTGGATCGGCTTTAACTCACCCGCCAGCGGACGCGTGGTGCGCACGTTCGAGCGCGCCTACATCGCCGACAAGAGCACGTGGGTCGAGCCGATGGACCCGTACTTTACGCTTACCAAGTCGCCCTCGGTCTGCGACGACATCATGCGCGAGTTTGGCGTCGCGCCCATGGCATGCTCACCGACCGGTCACATCAT
>URFU01000118.1 GCA_900547125.1 uncultured Collinsella sp. | reverse complement strand
TCGCCGTCGTTGGTGGTGTGCGTGGGGCGGATGGCGTGCGCATAGGCGTCTGCTGCCATCTGGGAGACCTTGGTAGCCTGCGCTTTAGTGAGCTCCACGTTGGTGACGATGCAGCTGATGGTGGTGTTGGTGCGGTCGAGCGGCATCTGCATAGAACCGGCGGCGGCAAAGGCGGCGAGCTCCATGTCGACGATCTGGTCGCTATCTGCTGCAGCGCGCATACCAGCGACCCATTCGCCGGTGAATGGGTCAACGACATTGCCGCAGGCGTTGACCGAGACCACGGCGCCTACCTTGACGGGGCCGAGTGCCACGGCGGCAGCGCCGAGGCCGGCCTTCATGCAGGTGGCGGGGCCCATGAGCTTGCCCACGGTGGCACCGGTGCCGGCACCTACATTGCCCTGCTCGAGCGTGGTGGGGGTGTTGTCGAGCGCCTCGCGCACGGCGGAGATGCCAGCCTCAATGTCGGGGCGTACGGTGGGGTCGCCAAAGGCGAGGTCGAAGATACAGCTGGAGCACACGATGGGCACCTGCGTGGGGCCGACGGGAAGGCCGATGCCGCGGCACTCGAGCGCGCGGGCGACGCCGCTTGCGGCCTCCAGACCAAAGGCCGATCCACCCGAAAGGCAGACGGCGTGTACCTTGTCCACGGTGTTCTCGGGACGCAGCAGGTCGGTCTCGCGCGATGCCGGGGCACCGCCGCGAACGTCAACACCGCCGGTGGCGCCCTCGGGTGCCACGATTACGGTGCAACCGGTGCCGGCCTCCTCGTCCGTATAGTTGCCAAAGCAAAAGCCATCGACATCGCAAACGTCAATGGCCTCAAGCAGTGTATCCATGTTTTACTCCTATCGGTTTTCCGCCGGGCCTTATGCCCGGTCGGGATCCGTACGGTACGCCGAAATTGTAGGCGCTGGGGGATACCCAGCGCCAGATGCAATTACGATAGTTTTTGAATCGCGCGCGCGACGCATGCGATGGGCAGGCCCACCACGTTGTAGAAGTCGCCCGAAATATCATGTACGAGCATGCGCCCGCCGACGCCCTGGATGCCGTAGGCGCCGGCTTTGTCCATGGGCTCGCCCGAGGCGACGTAGCGCTCAATCTGCTCGTCGGTGAGCTCATAGAACGTCACGTCGGTCACATCGACAAACGACAGGCTCTCGGCGGCATGCGGGGCTCTGGTGTCTCCGGCTCTAACGATGCAGACGCCGGTTGCGACCTGGTGCGTGCGCCCCGAGAGCTCGTGGAGCATGGTGCGGGCTTCGTCCTCGTTTGCCGGCTTACCTAAAATCTTGCCATCGAAGGTGACGATGGTGTCGGCCGCGATGGTCAGCTCATTGGGTTCGGCGTGCTCGGCGGCAACGGCGGCAGCCTTAGCGCGAGCTAAGCGCTCGACAAGCGTAAGCGGGGCCTCGTCATCAAAAGGGGTCTCGTCGATGTCGGCGGGAATGACGCGGACGTCGTAGCCCGCTTCGCGCATCAATTCGATGCGGCGCGGTGATTGCGAAGCTAAAATCATAGCTGAATGCCCTCGGCAACCTTCTCGACAGCCTTGTCGCCGGCGAGTGTGCGCAGCAGCTCAAGCGCAAAGGGGAGCGACTGGGCCATGCCGCTGGCGGTGATGATGTTGCCGTCGTGCGTGACCTTGTCGCCGGTATAGGCGCCCTCGGGGAAACTCTTCTCAAAGCTGGGGAAGCACGTGGCGTGGCGTCCCTCGAGCAGGTCAAGCTCGCCCAGGATAAACGGGGCGGCGCAGATAGCGGCAACATGCTTGGTCGCGGCGAACTCGCAGACTACGTCGCAGACGCGCTGGTCGGCGCGCAGGTTGGTGGCGCCGGGCAGACCGCCGGGCAGCACGACGCAGTCGTACTCATCAAAGTTAATCTCGTCAAAGAGTGCGTCGCAGGTTACGGGAATCTGCAGCGAGCTTACGACCTCGCGGGTGGGCATGATCGAGACGAGCGTGGCACGCACGCCGCCGCGACGCATGACATCGACCATGGTCAGGCATTCAATCGTTTCAAAGCCATCGGCGGCAAGAACGGCAACGCTGGGCATAAGGGTTCCTTTCAAAAAGCGGCATACAATTAGCCGTCTTATACCCCGAAGACATACGCTTGCCACGCTCCATTCCCCAATGATTTTGATCCTCGCCCCAGAAAATCATGCAGGGTGGATGGGTGTTGCGCACTAGGAGGGGCTTGCGGTGCGGCGATAAAATCTCGGCATCCGTCATCTTTCGCAACATGAGGAGCTGATTTGCGATGATAGGCCTTAGTGTATTCGATCTTCTCGTTTTGCTAGTTGTATTTGGTGGTGTCGCGGCTGTTGCCTTTGCTGTTATCTTGAACAAGGAATCGTCGAATAAGCCTCAGCCTCCGCAGTCCAATCCGTACCAGCAAATGCCTCCCGTGCAGCAGGTTCCGCCGGCACAGCAGGTGCCGACCGCGGTCGATGATGCTCAGCCAGTTGAGCCTACTTATTTTTGCGCTCAGTGTGGCTCAAGGCTGGAGACAAATGCCTCCTTCTGCCAAAACTGCGGCGCTCCCGTCAACCATCAGTGATTTTTCTGGGACGGGGATTAAATAATCATTCGGTACACAATGATTATTTAATCCCCGTCCCATTTTCATCAGGCGTTACCGACTTTTTTACTCGCCGGGAATTGTTGCGCAACAGATTTTGCTTTTTCGGGCTTAGCGTATTCTCAGGTCTTACTCACCTCTCGATCGAAAGGGGCAACCATGCCAAGAACAAGAAAAATGAAATGGGGGATGCTCCTTACGGCCGGCCTTGCACTGGCTGCCAGTCTTGTCGTGGCGCCGCTCGGTGCCTATGCTGCCGACGTTCCCACGCCCGAGCTGAAAGATACGTATGAGCTTGAGAATTCGATATATGTAAACCGTTCGCCTTCTGGAAGGTATGTGCTGTACGGGGATGCATCTGAAGAAAAGTTCTATTTACTAGACACCGAGGATTGGTCTCGCACCATAGTGGATATTGATCCCGAGAGTGATGACTATAAAAATGCATACTGCTTTTCAGCTGACGAAGAGACCTTTTACTGTTTCAATAGAGCGAACGATTCCGTAATTGCATATGATCTGTCCAATGACAAGTCAGAAGAATATCCGCTGGGCTCCGCGGTTCCATCTGACGTGCTTGATGACGATGATGGCGATGTCAGGCTTCAAATATCTAAGGACAACAAATCGCTTTTTATAACATCCCTAGTATATGATTCGCGTTCAGAGGATTATTACGCGGTTTTTAGCGTAGTTGATTTTAAGAACAGCAATACAACGACTAAATACGAATTTACGTCATCCGATGACTACTCTTTGGATGGCCCTGCTTGGATTTCAAATGACGGCAAATACGGCTATGTTATACGGGATTATTGCGGCGACGATTACGATTCACATTCGTACTACGACGTGGTAACGCTCGACCTGAAGGACAAGGAAGCCGTCAACACGTCTGAATTTGACAGGGCGGGCAATACGGTTGTCGTTAACGATGACGGCGCCGCCATCGGCCCCTGCCTCTACGTCTCAAAAAAGGGTGACGCAACCTGCACCTACTACAGCAATCTGGAATACAACACGCTTAATCAGGACGGATCGCTCGTTCTTGGCTTGTATAACGAAAACAGTGATGGACTCGGCTCCAGCTCTTCTGAGCTGGAAAGCCTTGAAATGATTGTCGTCGATAACAAGACAGGCGAAACAAAATGGAGGACTAAGTACCCTAATGCTCTCCCCATTATGAGTGAAGGTGGATTTGGCGCTCTATCGAATGACGGTAGGTTTGCATTGGCCAATGGTTCGGACGACAACGATAACAATCTGTTGTATCTGATTGATACAAAGACGGGCGCACATTCTCAGATTAATTTGAGGGGTTCGCTGGAATACGACCTCGTAGGCGACGACGGCTATATGTGGTCTGCGTGGTTCTCGAAGGACTGCTCATTGATTTACGCCGTTCAAGATAATAAGGATGACGGTTTTAGGATCGATGTCTACAAGAGCGGCATCTCCCAGCAATCCCTTTCGTCTGATTTGTAAAAGGAAGACAGCTCGTCCTCGTTCAACCCCATTTTCATCGTCGTCATTGTTGCGATTCTCATCGCAGCGGGCGTGGGCGGCTTCTTTATCATTCGCATGCGTAAGCACTCCAAGGCATATGCAACGGCTGCGAATAACACCGCATATACGGCACCTCAGCAGACAATGCCGCAGAATTACGTTGGGCAGCAGGCTCAGGTCCAGCCACAGCAGGCTCCTGCGCCCTCGGATGCACCGCGGTTCTGTAGTTCATGCGGAAGCCCGCTTACGCCCGATTCTCAATTCTGTCCGCATTGCGGCGCGCCGGTAAAGCACTAAGTGTATGCCGGTGGAGCGATTAAAACAGAATCGCGACATGCTGATGGTCGCGGGCATCTTTGCGGTGCTCGTGACCATCGCGGATATGTTTCGCGATACCGTGGGATTCTCTTGCAACCCTATCTACTTGGTCCATGTCTTGGGACACATGGCCTTTTTCTGTGCAGCGTTTATGCTCGGCGACTGTCTGATCGAGCGGTTTCTGGCGGGACGCAAAAGTACTGTCGACGTTCCTCGACAAGTCCATGCTGGATGGTTTGGTAACTTGTGCGACATGGCGTTCTCTGGCATCCCACAGACGTATGCATTCGGTGGCATCGTAAAACTGGGCGCAATCATCTACGCTTGTTGGTCCCCGCTGTTGGTCCTGCTGTTCCCGGGCGTGATTTGGTGGGACACTCGCCAGCAGCTTTTGCAGTACAACGGCTTGCCCAATGCCTTGTCGGACGGTGTCATCACCGACCACCATCCAGTGCTCGATACCTATCTGTACGGATGGTTTACCGACCTGGGCCGTGCGCTGGGAAGCGTTGATGCTGGGGTGTACGCCTTCTGCCTGGCGCAGGCGTTTCTGACGGCGTGTGCCTTGGCGTGCTGCCTTGTTTTGGTACGCCGTATGGGCGGCGGACGGGGCGTTTGCCTGGCACTGCTGGCGTTTCTGTGCCTGTATTGGCACCTTCCCATCTATGCCTCGGCCATGGCGAAGGATGCCACCTTCCTGCCGTTTTTCCTACTGTTCTCGGTTGCTTCCATTGAGGTCATGCGTTCGAGGGGGCGACTCCTGAGGGCACCCGGTTTCCTTGCTGTATACATTGCGCTTTTGCTTCTGGTTTCGCTGACGCGTAAGACCGGCCTGATTCTCGTGCTGATTGTCCTGGTTGTCGTGTTCTTCAAGGTAACGGGTCGGCGCGGGCGAGTTGTTGTTGCGGCAATGGCGGTCGGTAGCTCTCTGTTTATGGCGGTTTTCATGCCCAGGGCCGTGCTT
>URFU01000117.1 GCA_900547125.1 uncultured Collinsella sp. | reverse complement strand
CCTCCATGCCCAGGGCACACGCAGCGCATATGAAATGGCAAAGAACGCGCCGCCCAATAGGACAAGCGCGGCCGTGCCCGAGAAACGCTGAATACGAAAAGACGAGGACCGTCCTACCAAGATAAAAAAGGCAACGAAGTTAAAGGCTGTCCATACCAGAACGGTACCGTAGCCCCAACCATATGTGTAATCGTTGCTCCAGGTTCCACTCGATCGATCGAAATGGAAGACCTGCTGATGAACATCGTTAGTAAGCACAAAGCCGATAAGCAGGACAGCCATGACCCACAAAACGGTGCGGTACCGACGCCCCATACGATGCTGTTCCAAACCCGCGAGGCGCAGACCGCACAGCTGGTAGACCAGCGGAATGAGCGTCATGGGCACGTAGTACAGGTACCACAGCACAGTGGCATAGAACGGCGTGAACGACTTGTACTTGAGAATGACTTCGATCATCCACAGGGCGCAGATGGTGGCGATGGCAACAAGGCGGCGGCGCAACACATAGTCCAAACAGCGCAGATAGACCGATACGCCCCAGATCGAAAATATAATTGCGGCGACAAGCAACGGGAGAGAGCTCGAGTGGACGAGCGCATCCACGACCTCTTCGGACACCTCGCTATAGGCGGGCACGGCATTGGAAAGCTTGGAATCGGAGGCGAACAACGCCGGCAAGACCGCCAAAAGCATGAGGACCAGCGCGGTGATGGCGCCGGCGATAGCAAAGACGCGGTGGCGATATGCACGGTGCGTTATACCAACCAGGAATCGCGGCATGGCGAACAGCCTGCCGCCCCTGGGATCCGCAACCGGCGCGGTCCGGGCGGCCGCGTGGCCGATATGTCGTTCGCGGGTACCCATAGTCCCTTTAGTGTACCGACAGATGGATCGAAAAAGCGGGCCGCATGTCCCAAAATCCGCAGACGGCAAGGCGCCCGGTGAGCATTAACTGCTCGCCGGGCGCCTTGATTAGGAGGCTATGAAGTTGAGTGTCTCAGCTTCCTTAGGAAAGGTCCTCACCATTCGTTTCAATGACGTGCTTGTACCAGTCGAAGCTCTTCTTCTTGGAACGCTTGAGGGTGCCGTTGCCGGCGTCGTCGCGATCCACATAGATAAAGCCGTAGCGCTTGGACATCTCACCCGTGCCGGCCGAGACCAGGTCGATCGGGCCCCAGGTAGTGTAGCCCAGCAGGTCAACGCCATCCTCGGTCACCGCGTCGCGCATCGCGGCGATATGCTGGCGCAGGTAGTCGATACGGTAGTCGTCGTTGATGGAGCCATCCTCTTCGACAACATCCTTGGCGCCCAGACCGTTCTCGACCACAAACAGCGGCTTCTGATAACGGTCGTACAGGTCGTTAAGGGTGATGCGGAAGCCCAGCGGATCGATGGACCAGCCCCACTGGCTCTCCTGCAGGTAGGGGTTCTTGGCGCCGGCGAAGGCGTTGCCCTGGGTGCGCTCGACATCGGGGTTATCGGCACCGGCGGAGCAACGGGTGCTGTAATAGCTAAAGCTGATGAAGTCGACGGTGTTGGCGGCCAGGATTTCGCGGTCCTCGTCCGTCATACCCACATCGATGCCTAGACGCTCGAGCTTCTTGACGGCATAGGCCGGGTAGTAGCCACGGCTCTGGACGTCGACGAAGAAGTAGTTGTCCTGGTTGTCGAGCTGCGCCTGGCGCACATCGCCCGGACGGCAGCTGTAGGGGTAGTAGCTACCTGCGGCGAGCATGCAGCCGATCTTGATCTCGGGGTCGATCTCGTGAGCAATCTTGGTTGCCCAAGCGCTGGCGACGAGCTCGTTGTGGGCGGCCAGGTACTCGACGGCCTCCTTGTTCTCGCCCTCCTCAAAGACCAGGCCGGCACCCATAAACGGCAGGTGCAAGATCATATTGATCTCGTTAAAGGTGAGCCAGTACTTCACCAGGCCCTTGTAGCGGGTAAAGATCGTGGTCGCGAGATTCTTGTAGAAGTCGATGAGCTTGCGGTTGCGCCAGCCGCCGTACTCCTTGATGAGATGAATCGGGCAGTCGAAGTGCGTGATAGTCACGAGCGGCTCGATGCCGTGCGCCTGGCACTCGCGGAACACATCCTCGTAGAAGGCCAGGCCAGCCTCGTTGGGCTCGGTCTCGTCGCCGTTGGGGAAGATGCGGGTCCAAGCCAGGCTCATACGGAAGGTCTTAAAGCCCATCTCGGCAAAGAGAGCGATGTCCTCCTTGTAATGGTGGTAGAAATCGATGCCGGTCTGCGCGGGATAGTAATAGCCGTCCTCGAAGTCGAGCATCTTACGCTGGCCGGAGACCACCGCATAGCGCTCGGGGCCGTGCGGAGCCACGTCCACGTTGGCAAGGCCGCGGCCGTCCACGTTGTAGGCGCCCTCGCACTGGTTGGCAGCCGTCGCGCCGCCCCACAGGAAGTCATTACGGAAAGCCATGCATCAATCCTTTCGCACGCTGTTGTCATAGGCTCAGTATCCCTGCAAACAACGCGTCGCTCAACGGCAACGGCGCAGGCCGATACTTCTTTTCGCGTGCAGGCGCCCGGCAACCACCCCGTCTGACACTTTTTGATACCGCCGCCCCAAACCACCACAAAGGGGACAGGCACCTTTGTGGTGGTTTGGGCAGGTTTGTCTCGATCTGTAACAGGTAGACCGCCAAAACCGGGCCTGGTGTTACAGATCGAGATTTTTTGGGCACCCTCTGCGGTTTATCTCAATCTGTAACAGGTAGAGACGATTTAGCCCGCTAGATGTTACAGATCGAGACAAACAGGAAGCCCCTAGTCGCAGGTGATGTCGAGGTTTTTGCCGACGAGACCTACGTAGCCGCCTTCGCCGGCGGGATATTTGACTGAATAGGAAAAAAAGGAAAAAATAGGAAAAAAAGGAAAGGAGACTTATGACTGAAACCATCTTCTCCCCCTCATTTGGAAATCGCCCGTCCTATCTGGTGGGGCGCGGGAACGTGATTTCGACATTCATCTCCGGTCTTGAGCAGGAGCCTGGCAATCGTGACCGAGCCATGCTCATGCTCGGCCAGCGAGGCAGCGGCAAGACGGTTCTCCTGTGGGAGCTCGCCGATCGCGCACGCAAGCTCGGCTTTGTTGTCGCCACACCCACCGTAGCCTCCGAGGACATGCTCGAGCGCATTGTTGAGAAGATCCAGGAAGCAGGCGAGCCTTACGCCAACAAGCATCGTCTCCCCAAACTTACGGGTGGCAGTTTGAGCGTCTTCGGTTTCTCGGCAGGCCTCGAGTTCACACGAGACGTGCAGGAGACCAAAAGCTTTCAGTTCAAACTCACACAGCTCGCGCGCAAACTGACCGAGCAGGGACACGGCATCCTCATCCTCATCGATGAGCTTCAAGCAAATTCACCCGAGATCAGACAGCTCGTCACCGCCTATCAAGAGCTGGTCGGCGAACGGCTCAACGTCGCGCTCGTCATGGCGGGCCTCCCGGGAGCAGTCTCCGCGACACTCAACGACCGCGTACTGACATTTCTCAACCGCGCGCGCAAAGTCACGCTCGAACCGCTTTCAGTCGGAGACGTCGATACATATTATCAGCGGGCTTTCGAAGAACTCGACCTTGATATTCCAGGCGATCTTCGCCTCCGTGCCGCCCGTGCAACCCAAGGTTCGCCCTATATGCTGCAGCTCATCGGCTACAACATCGCCAATCGCTGCAAGGCCGGAAAACGCGTAACGCCAGAGCAAGTCGACGGAGCTATCGAAGCGTCAAAGGCCGATTTCGAAAACGATGTTTGTGAAACGACGCTCGCCGCGCTATCGGACCAAGACGTCGCGTTTCTCGACGCAATGACTGATGACGAAGACGCCGTTTCGCGCATTTCCGATGTAGCGAAGCGCATGTCAGTCACACCCGACTATGCGCAAAAGTATCGCCGACGCCTCATCGACGCCGGCGTTATCGAACAGGCACGCCGCGGTTACGTGCGCTTCGCCGTACCATATATGGCTGACTACCTGCGCAGCCAGCTCTAGGCAGCCAAAACCGGGCCTGGTGTTACAGATTGAGATTGTTCGGCCTGTCCCCTGCAGTTTGTCTCGATCTGTAACAGGTAGAGACGATTTAGCCCGCTAGATGTTACAGATCGAGACAGAAGATTCTAGTCGCAGGTGATGTCGAGGTTCTTTCCGATGAGGCCTACGTAGCCGCCTTCGGCAGCCTTGGGACTGTCGGCGTGGCAGAGGACCCACTTGTCGGCCTTCCAGTAGCAGTAGCTGTCGCCGGCCGCGGGCATGTCGGCCGCAGCCTCGGGACGCGGACCGTTGGTGCCGGCGGGTAGCGCCACCATCACCTGGAAGCCGCCGTCGTCGACCATGCAGGGCGTGTAGTGGAGCGTGGTGTTGAAGACTTCGACGACCGTACCCGCCGGTACGCGGAACGCCTTGACGTACGCGGTGTCGAGCTTGCCGTCCTCGATCTCCCAGCGATGCGCCACGAGCAGGATAAAGTCGCGCGCGCCCAGGTTGAACTCACTCGCGCGGTGGTACTCAAGGCAGTTGAGACGCGTGTTGTGGCCGTTGCACCAGCCGAGCTGGAAGGGGCGGCCGCCAAACATGAGAAAGCCCAGTTTATCGGCATCCTTGATGCCCTCGAGCCCCGGCGCGCTCGCTACGTATTTGTTACCCTCGGGGATGGGCGTAGCTGCGAGTGCCTCGAGCACGGGCGACGTGAGCTCGGACGGAACGTCATCCCAAACGTTGCCATAGGATTTGAACTCGGGATCGTTGACAGAGTAGATATGCATGTTCACTCCTGTTCGTAAATGTGACTATACAAACATTCTAGAACAAACATGAGCGATTTTGAACGCTCGTCCCGACCACTCAACAAAAAGGCGCCCCCGCATAAGCGAAGGCGCCCAATGCGCGCGTTTTGGGCGATAAAGCCCTTACGCCTGCTGATAGTGCAGGTGCTTCTCGTCGATATCGGCCAGGTCGCGGTCGAGGTAACGGTGCGCGAGCCAGTTTGCCATGGGGAGATTCTGGTCCAGGTAGTTACCGCACTCCTCGGGAGCGGCTCCGGGGACATCACCCTCAAAGTCGGCGACAAACTCGAACAGCTCGCGCACGAGCGGCAGAATCTCCTCGCTCGTCAGCTCACCAAAAACGACGAGGTAAAAGCCCGTGCGGCAGCCCATGGGGCCAAAGTAGACAATGCGGCTCGACCACTCGGCATGATTGCGGAGGAACGTCGCGCCCAGGTGCTCGATGGTGTGGCACTCGGCCGTGTTCATGACCGGCTCCTTATTGGGCGTGGTCAGGCGCAGGTCAAAGGTGGTGACGGCGGCACCGGTCGCCTGATCGCGGTCGATGCGGCGCACATACACGCCAGGCTCAAGCAG
>URFU01000116.1 GCA_900547125.1 uncultured Collinsella sp. | reverse complement strand
GACCGAGCGAAAGGACATGCAGATGAACGAAAGCGAGCTGGCCGGCCTGCTCGAGTCATTAAAGCGCATGGGCTCGGATGACCTTAGCGTCGAAGTGAAAGAGAGCGCTACGACGCTTTCCCGCGACGTATGGGAAACGGTCAGCGCTTTCGCAAACACTGCCGGCGGCATTATCGTGCTCGGAGTGAGCGAGCGCGCGGGTTTTGTCCCAGTTGCAAACTTTGAGACCGAGAAAGTGCTCAACCAATTCGTGGCGGGCATGGGCGATGCCGGCGGTCGCGGAAAGCTGGCCAATCCGCCCAAATACACCATTGAGCGCGTGGAGCTTCGGGGTACCGTTGTTCTCGTCATCACGATCGAGGAGCTCGACCCGTCGAGCAAGCCTTGCTATGTAATAGAGCGGGGCGCCCAGGGCGGTAGCTACAAGCGCATCGATGACAAAGACGTGCCGCTTTCGTCGACCGAGGTTTTGGCGCTGTCGTCATACGAACGGACGAGCCCTAGCGATCGCGATGCGGTGTCCTGCACGAGTGTGGGCGATCTCGACGAGTCGCTGGTCGACCGCACGATAGAGCGTGCTTATTCGTTGACGCCTCGAGCGATGCACGGTGCGACGGACAAGAAGACAAAGATGGAGCGTCTGAATTTCCTCGACTCCCAGGGCAACGTTACCAAGGCTGGCCTCCTTGCCGCGGGCGTTTACCCTCAGCAGTTCTATCCCAAGCTCTTCATTGATGTGGCTGTCCATGCGGGAACTCAAAAGGGCGCTGCGGGACCGCTAAGGTTTATGGACCGCACAGTCTGCGAGGGTACCCTGGGCGAGATGATTTCGGATGCTGTCGCGGCTGTCGCCAAAAACCTGCGCCGCACCTCGACCGTCCAAGGCATTTCGCGTATCGACTCGCTGGAGATTCCCGAGGAGGTCCTGCGCGAGGCAATCGCCAACGCCGCAATCCACCGAGAATACGGAGATCGGTTCTGTGGACAATCGATTGCTGTCGACGTTTTTGATGACCGTATCGAGGTGACGAACCCCGGCGGCCTATACGGGGGAAAGACTCGCGAGAACTTGTTTGACGGCAGCTCCCGATGCCGTAACGCGACGCTCGTGAAACTCATGTCGATTGTCCCGCTGCCGGATGGCGCAGGTTCGCCGGCTGAGGGCAATGGCTCGGGCATCCCGATGATGATCGATGCCATGCGCGCGCATGGTCTGGCCGAGCCCCTGTTCTGCCCGGGATTCGATCGGTTCAAGGTCGTACTTTACCGTTCAAAGATCGAGCCGGTCGATCATGGCGGGGGCTTAATTGTGACGGCACTCAAACACTACGGCGAGCTGGGGACGCGTGAGCTGGCAGAACGCACGGGGCTTACAATTTCCCAGGTAAGGTCGCGCGTCAACGCGCTCATTGCTCAAGGCGAGCTTGAGCCCACGGCGCCGGCGACGAGCCGCAACCGCAAGTATCGACTGTCAGAGCGCGTGGAATAAATGCGTTAGTGGACGAGGCGACCCAATAATCGACCCTCAATTGGCGCCCACTAAGGTAAAGCGGTTGTTGCTCAGTCGACGGTGATGCTGAAGACTCGGCTTACGCCGGCATGGCCCCGAACCCGTCCATCAAGAACAGCCTAAGAACCAGCTTGATGACATTTCCCGGTTTGACTTCAGCCGCGTCAAAGACGTGGCGCTCGGCGAGCTCGCTGCAGTATGCATAGATGTCGCGGATAAGGTCCGCGCCCGAAAGCGTAAACATGTAGCCTGCGTCCGAAAGCGCATTGGGCGCGGCGGGCAACTTGGCCATGTGGCAGAACGTTTGCAGGTCGGGCGCCATAACATTCTGGTAGTCGAGGTGGCCGCCGGCATCCTGTTCGGCAAGCTCCAATTGGCGCACGAAATCCAGCGCCGCTGCCAGCACAAAGCTCGGCGTAGGCGCGTTGACGTCCTGAGTGGTCGCCACGAGCCTGCCCGCCGCCTGCGTGACAAGCCAAGCGACCTCGCGCTGGCAACGCACGGCCTTGCGCGTAACCGGCTTGATGGACGAAGAAGAAACGCTCCCCTTAGGCGGATTCGAAGCAGCCATAAGACCCTCCCATGAACAATCCGGCCCAACAAGCCCGGATGAAACACGTGTTACATCAGTATACGGGGAAGTGGGGTGGAAAAACGGAGTCGACAGCGTGAACTGCCGGCTCCGGATTGCTTGCCTTAGAGGCCGTACACTTCGACCATAGCTTCGCCAATGCGATGGGGCACGCCGGTGACGAGTGCGTTGCCCATGCAGAAGGCCCGATGGCCGTCGGTCATGCCCGTATCGGTCCAACCTTTCGGGAATCCCTGAAGCTGATCGAGCTCGTCGGGAACAAGACGGCGGAAACGGCCATCGGGACATTCGATGACGTGCTTGAAGCGGCTCGCTCCCGTGCCGCCTTCTCCTGTGAGGATGGTGCGGCTCGGCTTGTCGGTGGCATCCGGGAAGCTCATGGCTCCCTCGGAATACGTGTACGTAAAGCCTGTCTTTTTGTTAGTGCGCTCTTCGCGCTTGCTGCCCTTAAGGTAGCGCCAGTCGGGAAGCTTTTCGTCGGAGATGTAGAACTGCTCCGGGACATCAGCCTCGTCGACAAGCACGTCGCCAAGCACGTGGCGCTCACCGTGATAGTCCTCGGCAAAGTCGCAGGTCAGAACATGACAGCCCTGCATGACGCCAGCATTCTTGAATTGAGAGGTCTTTTGGCCGACGCCAAAACGAGTTGAGTTCTCGTAGGGGTCGGGCAAAACGTCGAGCTCGGACATCTCGTCGGGATAGATGGCGGGGAAGGCTTTAGCCATGACGCCGTTGTGCATGCGATTAACGAGATCAACCTTGCCAGCGTCCTTTTCGCAGAAGATATAAACACGCTTGCGACGCTGGGGGAAACCGTATTCGGCAGAGTTGACCACGCGCCATTCGACCGTGTAGTCGAGGTCGGCAAGACAGCTTAGGATGATGGCGAAGTCGCGACCGCGTTGAGACGCGGGCGACTTGAGCAGGCGGTCGACGTTCTCAAAGAGACCGAACTTGGGCTTCTTCATTTCGAGGAAGTGATAGATGTCCCACCAAAGGACGCCCTTCTTGCCCTCGATGCCGTGTGCCTGATTGAGCGGACGCGCGACAGAGTAGTCTTGGCAGGGGAAACCGCCAACAACCATTTGGACATCGGGGATTTCGATTTCTTTCGCCTCGGCCTGCTCCAGGACCTTATTGATGTCTTCGTTGACGACGGAATCATTGCCGAAGCGATCCATGTAGCAACGGGCCGCGAACTGACGCGCCTTGGTTCCGGGCGGCTCCCACTGATTGGCCCAAATGGTGCGGAAGGGGCCGGCGGGCTTCATATAAAACTCGGGATGTCTAGGGTCGGCATAGCCTTCGAGACCCAAACGAAATCCACCGACGCCCGCAAAAAGCTCGGCAATATTAATCTCAGACACGTTTCTCCAATCGCTGCTGTGTCCGGTTATGGTGGTCACAACAATAACCGATCGAGGGGACAATCAAGACCTCAATTTTCTGGGCGTTAGTAGTTGCTCTGAACTACCATGAGGTTAGTTGCGAGTTTCGGAGGTATCCCGTGTCTAAGAAGCGCCTCGATTTCAAGCGCATGCTTGACGATACTGATTTTTCTGACCCCTCAAGTATTGAGCGCTATGCTGCCAATCTCGATGGCATGACGTTCCGCGATATTCTCGAGCTCGGTATTGCTCCGGAGGGGGAGAGTGCGCCCAAGGACTTTGGCTCCAAGAAGTACAAAGGCGGTATGGGCACTCTTATCGAAGAACGTTACTTTGGCTACAAGGCCAATAGTGACGATCGCCCCGACTTTCCCGAGGCGGGCGTTGAGCTCAAGGCAACGTGTTTTGATGTGCTCAAGAACGGCCGGAAGTCTGCTGGCGAGCGCCTTGTCCTGACCATGATTCCTTATGACCGACCTGTTTCGCTCGACTACGACAGTTCTCACCTCAAGACCAAGCTCAGCAATATCCTGTTGATTTACTACGGCCGAGATCGTTCCATCGATAAATACGACCAACGCATTGAGCGTGCGGTCATGGTTCGTCTGCCCGAAGAGGACATGAAAATCATTCGCGCCGACTACGAGAAGATCATTTCCTATATTCAGGATGGCCGTGCGGACGAGCTTTCAGAAGGCATGACGACTTATCTGGGTGCTTGCACGAAGGGCGCAACTGAGGCCACAATGTGGGCGGACCAGTATTATGAATACTTCAATACCGATACGGGCGAGATTGAGCGCCATCGCGCAAAGCGTCGCGCCTTTTCCCTCAAGCGCTCGTATATGGACTATGTGCTCCATACTTATGTCCTCGGTGCTCCGCGAGTCGGGGAGAGCATTGTTCAGGACGATGGCAAGTCTATCGATTTCGAAAGTTACGTAACTGGACTTATCGAGCGCCATTACGGTGAGACCGATCGTCAAATTGCCGAACAGTATGGACTGGAGTACACGGGCAATAAGGCGCAGTGGACAACGCTCGTTTATCGTATGCTCGGAATCAAAAACAATGCTGCCGAGGAATTCGTCAAGGCAGGCATTTCCGTCCGAACTGTTCGAGTTAACAACAGGGGGCACATCGAACAGGCTATGTCGTTCCCACCGTTTGAGTTCAAGCGTTTGATTGAAGAAGACTGGGAGACGTCGCCTCTTCATGCGTGCCTTGAGACCAATCGCTTTTTCTTCGTTGTGTTCCGTGAGGACCACGATGGCGTGCTGCGTCTCGATCGTTGTTTGTTCTGGGCAATGGGAGAAAACGAAATCGAAGGCCCAGCGAAAGCTTGTTGGGATGAGACGCGAAAGGTAATACGTGAGGGCGTTGAGCTCAATCCGTATCGGGATGCGAGCGGAAAGCTCAAAGTGACTAACAATCTGCCCGGTATGGCGGACAATCCAATTGTTCACGTTCGCCCGCATACGTCAAAAGCGGCTTACAAGTTTGCCGATGGAACAGAGATCGGTGACATCGCAAGGAATGCTTACGAACTGCCCGACGGGCGCTGGATGACGAAGCAATCGTTCTGGTTCAACAAGGGCTACCTGGAGCATATTCTGGGGCTGTAGCGTTTCGAGATTATTTAACAATCAACCCCTGCTCCTCGATACCTTGATGTTGCCCCTACAAATAAATCCCCTCACCGAGTTGCTTGTGGAACTCGGCGTGATGGTCGCGTGCCCAGGTAAAGAGCGCCTGGTCAAAGTCGGTACGCGTGGCCGGGACGCCAAAGACGCCGGCAACTTCGACGCGTATAAACTCCAGTGCCGGCAGCTTGTTGATGGCAGTGAGGGCAAACGGGGACGAGGGCTCCTCGAACAGATAGCGGCTGCCTTGCAGCGCGTCGCAACTGGTGCACGTGTTGCCGAGCGACGGGGCTTTGGAGGCTCGCGCGCCTACGGGCTTGTAGCCGCAACGCTTATGAAGGTAGTCGCGGATCTCGCCCGGCACGCAGCCAAGAGCGGGCACGATGGCGAGTGCGTTGGTGTTGGCCGTGTCGATGGCAATGTGCCCGGCTTCGTTGGGCGTGTGCGCGATGGCGATGCTCTTGTCGTTATCGGTTCGATAGGGAATGCCGAAGGCCGCGACCGAGGTCTCTTTGTGACACTTCCAGCAC
>URFU01000115.1 GCA_900547125.1 uncultured Collinsella sp. | reverse complement strand
AGAAGGCCACTTAATGTGGCCTTCGTCTTGCGCAGGACTGCCCGAGCAGGCAATCAAATATATTGCGGGCGGGCACGCGGCCCCGTCGGCTTTACGACAGCGCCACGCCGCCGAGCCAGCCCCAACGCACGCCAGAGCCAGTGCCATAGAAGCTAATAAACGAGTCAAGCGACTTAGACGTAATGGCACCCTCGTTGCTCATAACGATGCCGCCGCCAACGTAGATACCCACATGACCGTAGATAAGGCCCGGAGCACCCGTGCCGCTGTGCGAGGAATCGGCCACGATCATGCCCACCTGCAGCGCCGAGCGGTCGGAGCTATAGCACCAGGCGTTGAACATGTCACACGCGTTGCCGCCAAAATAGCCCACGCCGGCGTTACGGAAGACATTGGTAACCCACGCCGCGCACCAGTTCTGACCCGGCGAAGGCGTGGAGTAGCACGCGTTGACGACGGCCTGCTGTTTGCCCGAGCCGGCATTCTGTTGCGGGGTTCCGGGCGCATACGATCCGCCACCCGAGCTTGAACCACCCGAGTAGGAATTGTTCTTGTTCGCGGCGGCGGCCTTCCTGGCAGCCTCCTCAGCCTGGGCGGCAGCGAGGATCTCGGAATCGCGCTGAGCCATGAGCTCCTTGACGTCGTCGGAAAGACCGCTCAGCACGGTCTGGACCTCTTGCTGCTTGGCCTGCATGTCCTGCATCTGGGCAGTCTGCTGGTCCTTGAGCTTCTCCAAGTCGGCCTTCTGCGACTCAAGCTCGGTCTTTTGCGCATCGAGCTCTTCCTGGATGGCCTGAATGTCCTCGATGGCGTCGCGGTCGCTCTTGTTGATCTTCTCAACATAGTGCGCATTGGCGACGAGCTCCTCAAACGAGCCCGAGGCGAGCAGCAGCGACAGGATGTTGGTGCCGCCCGACTTATAGCTGGCGGAAACGCGATCGGAAAGATCGCCGCGCTTCTTTTTGAGCTCGGCCTTCTTTTCGTCAATCTGCGCCTGCGTGCTGTCAATCTGGCCCTGTACGCCCTCGATATCGTTGAGGGTCTGGGCGTTCTTGTTGGCCAGCGCCGCGTATTCATTTGCGATGCTGTCGAGCTGGGCCTGGACCTCGTCAAGCTGAGCCTGGGCCGCATTGAGCTTGTCGGTGGTTTCCTTGGTGGCCTCCGCAGCATGGGCGCGAGCGGGCAGACCAAAAAGAACGGCTGCAGAAGCTACGCCGAACAGGGCCTTGAGGGCAGTGCGACGCGAAAGCTCCTGGGAAAGGATGGAATCGCTGTTTGGTGACATATCTACTCCGTTACATGTTTATTTATATGTCGCTCAACTCATACATATTAGCGTACATCCGGCGCATCCCAACGATTTCCACGAACGGCAGCAAACCGTATGGTCGGCGGCTCGTATGCAAACGTCAAAGTCAAGGTTACGCCCACGCCAAACATTTCAATGAGTACGTTAGCATGTTCATCTGCTTTTCCTGCCCTGCACCTTTTGGGTGCCCCTGCCTGCGCTATACTCCCCTCAAGAAGTGTTCCTGATTCGATAGGAGACTACATGTCCAAAGCACTCGACCCCAAAGACACCTGCGTCCTCGTAACCGGTGGCGCCGGTTTTATCGGCTCGCACACCGTCGTTCAGCTGCTCGAGGGCGGCTACCAGGTCGTCATCGTCGATGACCTCTCCAACTCCAGCGCCGTCGCCGTCGACCGCGTCAAGACCATCGTGGGCGAAGAGGCTGCCAAGAACCTCACCTTCTACGAGGCCAACGTGCTCGACCGCGAGGCCATGAACAAGATCTTCGACACCCATCAGATCGACCGCGTCATCCACTTCGCCGGCTTTAAGGCCGTCGGCGAGTCGGTGAGCAAGCCCGTCGAGTACTACCACAACAACATCGAGAACACCCTGGTGCTCATCGACGTCATGCGCAACCACGGTTGTAAGTCCATCATCTTCTCAAGCTCTTCGACCGTCTACGGCGATCCGGACAATCCGCCCGTCACCGAAGAGGACCCCAAGAAGCCCGCGACCAACCCCTATGGTTGGACCAAGTGGATGATTGAGCAGATCCTCATGGACGTCCACACCGCCGACCCCGAGTGGGACGTCGTGCTGCTCCGCTACTTCAACCCCATCGGCGCCCATCCGTCGGGCCTGATCGGCGAGGACCCCAAGGGCATCCCCAACAACCTGGTGCCCTATGTCGCGCAGGTTGCCGTGGGCAAGCTCGAGGCCGTTCAGGTCTTTGGCAACGACTACCCCACACCCGACGGCACCGGTGTGCGCGACTACATCCACGTGTGCGATCTGGCCTCTGGTCACGTTGCCGCCCTTAACTGGATGAACGGCAAGACCGGCGTCGAGATCTTTAACCTGGGCACCGGCACCGGCACCTCGGTACTCGAGGTCGTCGCCGCCTTCTCCAAGGCTTGTGGCAAGGAGCTGCCCTACGTGATCCGCGAGCGCCGCGCCGGCGATATCGCCGCCAACTGGTGCGATGCCTCCAAGGCCGAGCGCATGATGGGTTGGAAGGCCCAGTACGATATCGCGGACATGTGCCGCGATAGCTGGAACTGGCAGAGCCACAACCCCAACGGCTTCGCCGACGCCGAGTAGCCACTCCCCCGTGCTAGGTTTTGTGGCATGCCTCAAAACCTAGCACGCGACATGCTCGGCACATGCCGCTTCCCGCATGGGTAGATTTCTAGACATGTCCCAAAAATCTACTGGCCCCGGCCTCCAATGTGAGGTCGGGGCTTTTTAGGAACTCGTTCTCGAGCTCGAGCTCGCGCATGCACTTGCGGGCGGCCCTCATCTCGGCGGTCTCGGTCTTGGCCGCGGCCGCCGCGACCGGGTGGTTGGCCAGTTCCTTCTTTCTGACCGTCACCCATCTTCCCAGGATCTTCTCATTGATGGCGAGGTCGGCGGCCACTTGGGCGATGGGCTTCCCCGACGCGACGGCGAAGTCTGCGGCCTCGGTGCGGTGCCCCGCTGTGCAGGAGAGCCTATCTGCCATGACTGAACACTCCTTTCTTTTTGGCGCTGAAACGATTATCGCCGCTCAACGCCATTCCTCTAAGTCAAGTGTCCTGGGATACAATACAGTTCAAATGGACGAGGAGGATCCGGCGCTCCTCTTGATGAGCCCGGAGAGGCCCCTGGTCGTCACCCTTCCCCGCGCGAACGCAAAGCGGACGGCGGCGAGCCATGTCCTCCCCGCGCGTTCCATTTAGGGAGTCCTCGAGAAGTCGATCTCCCTGTGCGATAATCGAGCTATTGAGTCTCGCGAGTTTAGAGCTGGTGATATGCATTGAAAATCAAGGTGAAAAACATCGGCAGGGTCGCTGAGGCCGATATCGAGATTAATGGCATTGCCGTGATCGCCGGGGAGAACGGGACGGGGAAAAGCACGGTTGGAAAAGCGCTTTATGCGGCCTTCAACAGCATGTCCGATTCGGAGAACAAAATCGACCGCATGAGGCGCAATAGTGTTGAACGCGCCATCAGGAAGGCATATGTGGGAGGCCCTCTCGACTCCACGTCTCGCCACAGGCGAACTGGTGGAAGAATGAATGGTTTCATCGACAGGGTTTTTTCGGGCGAGTGCACGAGGGACGAGCTTATTGATGAGATAAAGGAGTATTACGGGGAGGAGATCTCCCGTGAGATCGAATCCGATTTCACGAATGGCGTAGCAGGAGTTGCCGATCAGATTATCGAGATCATGGATATCTCCGATGATGAGGTATTTCGTGCGATTGCGACAAACAGGTTCCAAAGCGAGTTCAACGGCCAGATCAATTCGGTTTTCGGCGAAGAGCCCGGGAAGGTCGAACTCCAGATAAAGGACGCATCTACGGTTTTCTCGGTTGCAGGTGACGAGGTGGCGGAGGTGCACGATAGGAGGGTTTTGCGATTCAGGGCGCTTTATCTGGACGACCCGTTCCTGTTCGATTCTCTCGGAGGGCCCTACGGCCCCGCTTTTCGGTTCAGGCCCCTCCTTGGACACCAGGAGGAGCTGCGGCAAGATTTGATTCAGGCGACCATCCGTAACGATGACAGCGAGTCCTCGCTGTTCGACGAGATCGCGAAGGAGCGGCACCTGAAGGTTCTCATGGACAAGGTCTCCTCCTTAAGTCCGGGGTATATCGAGAGGAGCGAAAGTCGCGGTCACCTTACGTGTCTCGAAGAGTGCATCGCTCGGGGGTTGGAGCCTGGGAACCTTTCTGCTGGCTTGAAGACGTTCGCCATCATGAAGGTGCTCTTGAAGTCCGGCGCGCTAGATGCCGGAGGGACTATTATCCTCGATGAACCCGAAATTCATCTTCATCCTGCATGGCAGCTGGCCTTCGCCGAGATAATCGTGCTGCTCCAGAAAGAGCTCGGGATGCACGTCTTAATGAGCACCCATAGTCCATATTTCTTGAATGCGATCGAAGTGTATTCTAAGAAGCACGCTGTTGATGGATTGTGCTCATATTATCTTGCGGAGACCTGCGCTGATGGACGCTCTCGCTTTGCCGAAATAACCGGCTCGACTGAGGTCGCCTACGAGAAGCTGGCGGCTCCTTTTGATACGCTTGAGAGGGAGGAGTACGGCCTTGAGTAGCGACCCGTGCGCCTCCTGCCCTCATCCGAACTCTCCCGTGGTGCCAGATGGCAGCGATGGTTGCTCCCGTTGCAGGACCTGTATCCTAAGGGACTGCACGTCGACCATCTCCAAAACATCCAGAGACGGGAGCGTCTCTCTTGTGGATGACGATTTGCCTGTTGTCAATTTTGACTCTGTTAAAGAATGCTACTGCAAGAAGGTCAATAGGTGGATGCAACTCCCGCGCTCCGCCGATGCGCTGTATTGCGATCGGGAAACGTTATATCTAGTCGAATTTAAAAACGGCAGTCTGAAGGAGACGCTGGGGAAGAGGCTCAATCCCAAGGATGACGAAGAGCTTGGTATCAATCTTGGCCAAAGGGACGCCCTCATCGAGAAGTGCAAGGACAGCGTTTTGATCTGCTCGGACCTGTGGGGAAAGAGGACGAGATGGTTTCGCGAGCACTGCGTCTTTGTTTTGGTATACAACGAGGACAAGAACAAGACCGCGTTGAAGCGGGTTGCCAGCTCGATTAGGAAAAAAGCGCGTTTTGGGCTTCCTGACAAATTGAAAGGTTTTTGCGTGAAGGATGTCTTGACGCTAACCGAAAAGGAGTTTTCGACATCGCTCCTTTCAACTTGGCGAGACGCAGAAGAAATCGCGGAGGTCGACGCGTAGGAGACCGAAAAGCATCCGGTGGCTATTTGCTCCCGATATCGATCGTTCGTCTGCAGTCGGTTTTCTTTCCGCTGCGCCCGCCAGTTTGCGATGAGTCGCGCACCGTGTGAAGCTCAACACGGATGAAATACAAATATAATCCCCCCTTGCACTGTGTTGATAAATATTGCTCGTCGAACTCATCTGAACTGGGCTTTCTTGCATAGAACTGCCTGAACCTGAGCGTTTTCGGGTATCGCATTGCCCGATCGAGCACCATCGCGACCTTCTCAAGCTTGTCCTCGGGCGGACTCATAGCCACAGCCCCGCATGTCGTCCCGGTTGGAGCCGGGATGAGCCCTCAGGAAGCACTGCATGAAGTAGCGCATCCGGTTCACGGGCCCCAGCGGGTTCTGGCCGTCGGGAACGCCCTTGAGCAGCTTCGCGTTGTAGTGCTGGCTCTTCAGTGACAGATTGTTGACGGGAGCCGTGTGGCGCCCGGGAACATGAAGAGGATGGGAGTGGGAAAGGGCGCCACAAGGCAAACCAACGAAGCCAAGGGAATGGACCAGAATGTAGTGGCAAAGCACAACCAGATGAAAAAAGTCAATCAAG
>URFU01000114.1 GCA_900547125.1 uncultured Collinsella sp. | reverse complement strand
ACAACATATCGTGTCGAGGAGGTAATCCCGCGACCCACCACCTCAACAAGGAGCGGTCGTTGAAGAATAATGCAATGATTGCTCCCACGACATGGTGCCGCGAGCACCAAGAAAAGGAGATTCTTGTGTCTGAGACCATTAACGGCAGCCTGAGCGTCTCGAACGACGTTATTGCCGATATTGCCGGTTATGCCGCAATGACGTGCTATGGCGTTGTCGGTATGGCCGAACAGCTCCAGGGCGCCGAGAGCGTGCGCCTGCTTGCCGGTCAGCGCCTCCGCAAGGGCGTGCTTGTCTCCGCCGACGAGAACGGCCTTACGGTCGATCTCCACGTCGTGCTCGAGAACGGCGTCAACATGAAGTCCGTCTGCCACAATCTTTCGAGCTCCGTTGCCTTCACCCTGCAGGAGATCGCCCAGATCGATCCCGCCAGCCTTAAGATCGGCATTCACATCGACGCGCTCAAGAGCCGTCTGAACTAGCATCCGAAAACGGAGATTCAAATACCCATGATTGCAAAGACCATTCGCACCTGTTTTCCGATCGCTGCGGCTGCCGTTTCCGACAAGGCCGAGGAGATCAACAAGCTCAACGTCTTCCCCGTGCCCGACGGCGACACCGGCACCAATATGTCGCTCACGCTCGCCTCGGTGACCAAGGAGCTTTCCGCCCTTCCCGCCGATGCCGACATGGAGGCCATCGCCGGCGCCATTACGCACGGCTCCCTGATGGGTGCCCGAGGCAACTCCGGCGTCATCACCTCGCAGATCCTGCGCGGCGTGGCCGAGGGTCTCGTCTCTGCCGATGAGCCCATCACGTCCGCCAACATCGCCTTCGCCTTCCGTCGCGCCGTCAAGGTCGCCTTCCAGGCTGTCCGTAAACCCATCGAGGGCACGATCCTCACGGTGCTGCGCGATGTCTCGACCAAGGCCGATGAGTGCGAAAAGAAGAAGTTCTCGGCCGAGGACGCGCTCGATGCCATCGTCGTCGAGGCCTACCAGTCCGTCGCCCGCACGCCCGACCTGCTGCCCGTTCTGAAGGAGAACGGTGTGGTCGACTCCGGCGCCTTTGGATTTGCCATTTTCCTCGAGAACTTTGTGGCTGCCGCTCTTGGTCGCAGCACCGTTGTCGAGGATTTCTCCGCTACGTTTGACTCCGCCGGCTCTGCCCGCGATGCCGCTCTTGGCCGCGTTGAGATCGAGGCCAACGACGATTGGGAGGGCTCGGAGTTCCGCTACTGCAACGAGTTCCTCTTTAAGGCCGATGCCCCCTTTGACGAGGACGAGTGCCTTAAGTTCCTGGGTTCCATGGGCGACTGCGAGCTGCTCGTGGGTGCCTACCCCGACTACAAGATCCACGTGCACTCCAACACCCCCAACCTGGTGCTCGAGCACATGCTGCAGCTTGGTCAGATCTACGAGGTCTTTATCCACAACATGGAGATGGAGGCCCACGACCGTACCGCCAAGATCCACGAGGACCAGGAAAAGGCTGCCGAGCCCGCCAAGGCGTTGGGCTTTGTCGCCGTTGCCGCCGGCTCCGGCGAGGCCGATATCCTCAAGTCCCTCGGCGTCGACGTGATCGTTTCGGGTGGCCAGACCATGAACCCCTCAACCGCCGACCTGCTGGGCGCGGTGGACCAGGTCAACGCGACCTCGGTCATCATCCTGCCCAATAACGGCAACATCCGCATGGCTGCCGAGGCCGCCGCTTCTGCTTGCACCGACAAGAAGGTCGCCGTCGTTCCCACCAAGACTGTCCCGCAGGCGTTCTCCGCGCTTTTCGCGGTCCTGCCCGATTCCGAGCTTGAGGACGCCGTCGCTGCCATGGTCGACGCCATCAGCGAGGTTCGCGATGGCGAGGTTACCCGTGCCGTGCGCGATTCCAGCGCCTCTGACGGCTCTCCGATTCACTCCGGTGACGTCATGGGCATCATTGCCGGCTCTATCGACGTGGTCGGCTCCGATGTGAAGCAGGTCACGCTCGACTGCATTAACCGCATGCAGGAGGAAGAGGAGGGCGACGCGCTGACGATTCTGGCCGGCGAGGAGCTGTCCGATGAGGCCTTCCAGGAGATCGTCGACGCCATTGAGGAGGCTCAGCCCGACCTGGAGATTGATGCCCATCGTGGCGAGCAGCCGCTCTATCCCGTGATCTTCTCGATCGAGTAGGCATTTGGCCATGTCCGAGCTGTGCTCCGTGCCGCGCGTCTCGGAGCGCTTTGCCCAGAGCAATGCGCTCGACGAGGATATCGCGCGACTCAAATATGTTTCGGGTAAACGTGAGGAGGCCCTTCGCCGTCTGGGAATTCGGACGGTGGGGGACCTCCTTCTCCATATCCCTCATCGATATCTCGACTTCACGCGCTCCTGGTCTATCGAGATGGCGCCCATCGGTACCGTTTGCACGATAGTCGCCACGGTCGATCGCATTGTTCAAAAGCAGCCTCGCCCGCGTATGCAGGTGACCGAGGTCTCGCTGGTGGACGAGACGGGCGTGCTGCAAGTCGCCTTTTTCCGTCAGCCATGGATTGCCCAGCAGTTTAAGCAGGGAGACCGCCTGGCCGTGATGGGTAAGGTCGAGTTTGCCTACGGCTTTAAGCAAATGGCCTCTCCGCATTTCGAAAAGCTCGAGGACGGGCGTGCCGCGGGCACCATTCTGCCGGTCCATTACGTGAGTGATGGCGTGAGCCAGGCGTGGATGCGCCGCATCGTTAGCGGTGCGCTTGAGGTTGTCGGCAATCCCTTCGATCCGATTCCTGCACGCCTGCGTGTCAAGCGCCGCCTGATGAGTAACGCCCGTGCGCTGCGTTCAATTCATTTTCCATCGAGTATGGCCGAGCGGGATATCGCGCGACGTCGCCTTGCCTACGAGGAGTGCCTCTACCTTCAGCTGGCGCTGCGCCTGCGCAACGACGGCGGCTTGGTCGAAGTCGCTCCCTACGCCCACGCCGCGGGCGAGCACCTGGCGGCGCTCAAGGAAGCCCTGCCGTTTTCGTTGAGCGACGAGCAGGAGGCCGCGTTCAAAGACATCCTGCACGACATGTGCGATGGCGGGCGCGTGATGAACCGCCTGCTGCTGGGCGACGTCGGTACCGGCAAGACGGCCGTCGCCGCCTGCGCGCTGGCTGTCGCGGCCGATTCGGGCACTCAGTCCTGCGTTATGGCGCCTTCGGGCGGGCTGGCGCGCCAATATGCCGATAAGACCGGCCCCTTGCTCTCCCAGGCTGGCATGTCTTGGGCGCTCCTGACGGGTGCCACGCCGGCGGCCGAGCGCGAGCAGATCCATGCGCAGCTGGAATCGGGCGAGCTCGACGTCCTCTTTGGAACCCACGCGGTCCTTTCGGACAACGTGGCGTTTAAGCATCTGTCGCTTGTCGTCATCGATGAGCAGCACCGCTTTGGTGTGGGCCAGCGCAATGCTCTGCGTGCCAAGGGCCCGGGTGCCGACCTGCTCGTTATGACGGCCACGCCGATCCCGCGCACGTTGGCGCTCTCGGTCTACGGCGACCTGGACACGAGCATCATCCGCCATCGACCTGTTCCGGGGGCGGGCGTTACGACGCGCGTGCTCACCGAGTCGAGCCGCGATTTGGCCTACGGTGCCATCCGCGAGGCGTATGAAAAGGGCCAGCAGGCTTATGTGATCTGTCCGCTTGTGGAGCCGAGTGACTCGGCCGATGAGCTGGAAGACGTACCCGGTATCGCCCGCGACGACGAGGGCCGCGTGACCGTGCCTGTGCCGCTCCACGATACGGCAACCGAGCTCGACCGACTGCGCCTGGCGTTGCCGGGACTTACCATCGAACGCCTTCACGGCCGCATGTCGGCGGGGGAGAAGGACCGCGTGATTGATGCCTTCAAGCGCGGAGAGATCGACGTGCTCGTATCGACCACGGTGGTCGAGGTGGGCGTCGACGTGCCCAACGCCACCGTCATGGTCATCGAGAACGGTGAGCGCTTTGGCTTGGCGGCCCTGCACCAGTTGCGCGGTCGCGTGGGCCGCGGCAGCGTGTCGGGCACCTGCCTGGTCATGACGCACTCCAAGGGCAACGGCGGCGCATCCGCGGCGCAAGACCGTCTCCAGTCGCTCGAAAAGACCTCGGATGGCTTTACGCTCGCCCAGATGGACCTGCGTCTGCGCCACGAGGGCGAGATCCTGGGCTACCGTCAGCATGGCGGTGTGACCCTGCGCTTTGTGGACCTGGACGCCGACGAGGATCTTATCGAATGGGCCCATTTGGACGCGGTCGAGCTCTTGCGGTATGCTTGCAACCTTGACTCCGTGGCGACGCGTCCCTTGCGCGATGCAGTCGCCACGCGTTATCGACATATCTTTAAGGAGGTCAGCGGAGGATGAGAATCATCGGCGGTGAATGGCGCGGCCGCAAGATCGAAGAGCCGCGTGGGCGCGATGTCACCCGTCCCACGACCGATCGCGTGCGCGAGGCATGTGCATCCATGGTCATGTCGGCGTTCGATTTCGATTTGGACGAGGTCCGCGTGCTGGACGCCATTGGCGGCTCCGGCGCCCTGGGAATCGAGATGCTCTCGCGTGGCGCCCGCTCGCTCACCACGTTCGAGATCGATCGCAATGCCGCCCGTCTGATCACCAAGAATATCGAGTCGCTGTGCCGCGACCGCTCGCGTTGGCGTGTCGTTACCGGCGATGTGTTGGCGAGCGCCTCGCGCGGCCGTGTGCCGGGTGGTCCCTTTGACCTGATCTTGCTCGACCCGCCCTATGCCTTTGGCGCCGAGCCGGTCGAGGAGCTGCTGCAAAATCTTTCCCAGCAGGGACTGCTGGCGCCCGGGGCCTTTGCCCTTTTTGAGCATGCCGCAGCCGATGCAGGTGCTCATCCGGCTTGTTTTAAGACCGTGCGAGAGAAGCGCTACGGCATTACCTCGGTTGACTTGCTGCGCTGGGTGGCCGATGACGAGAACGACCATGCTGACGAGAACGAAAATGACGAGGATGTGCCTTCGGAGGACACCCATGAATGACACCATCAACCGCGTAATCGTCCCGGGCACCTTCGATCCCATCACCTTTGGCCATATCGACGTGATCCGCCGAGCTCGCCGTATCTTTCCCAGCGTGATCGTCGCCGTGGCCGAATCGCAGGGTAAAAACGGCGTGGGTACCACCTTTATGCTCGACGAGCGCGTGGCGCTGGCCCGCGAGGCCCTCGGCGATTTGGACGGCATCGAGGTACTGCCTTTCACCGGTCTGCTGGTCGACTTTGCACGTGAACAGGGGGCAGGTGCCGTCGTTAAGGGTCTGCGCGCCATGACCGACTTTGAGTACGAGTTGCAGCAGGCCGACCTCAACTATCGCCTGGATAGCGAGCTGGAGTCCATCTTTGTCATGAGTGCTCCGCAGTACGGCTATATCTCGAGTTCGGTGGTGCGCCAGATCGCGTCGCTTGGCAGCGACGTGTCGACGTTTGTGCCGCCCAACGTGGTCGAAGCACTCAAACATCGCTTTTCGTGACGTTTCTTATTGCCTGGTGGCATGTGGTAAACTAGCACGATGATATGTTACCTATGAAAGGAGACCGGATGCCGGGCGAGAATTTTCCTGGCGACAGGATCGTGAGTCTTGTCGACGAGCTCGAGGGGCTCATCGAAGAGGCTAAGACGCCGTTCGGCAAGAACGCCCAGATGAAGGTTATCGACGCCGACGTCTTCTTTAACATCCTCGATGAGATCCGCATGAGCTATCCCGAGGAATGGCAGAAGTCCCGCCGTATCCTCAAGGAGCGCGAGGAGCTTATGGCTTCCGCCGCCGCTCAGGCCGATTCCATCATCGCCGATGCTCAGCAGCAGGCCCTCACCATTGCCGGTGAGCAGGAGATCGTCCGCTTAGCCCAGCAGCAGGCCGACGACATCCGCGACCGTGCCCAGCAGTACGAGCGCGAGACGCGTTATGCCGCCGAGGATTACGCCGAGCAGGTCTTTACGCACCTCGAGGAGAACCTTA
>URFU01000113.1 GCA_900547125.1 uncultured Collinsella sp. | reverse complement strand
TCCTCCTCTTCGTTTTTTTCTTTTTTTCTAATTTTCCTTTCTCTCTGCTTCGCCTCGGCTTCCCCGCGGCTGTTCGCGCCTTTGGCGGGCCGGCCGAAGTATCCGACACTATCTCTGCGACCAAGGAGGGCTAAGCCATGGCTTCTCAAGCTGAGCTCACCCCGTGCGGGGCAATGTTTGACATCTTTAAGCGCGCAGCGTACCTGAGCCATATCGAACTGTGCGGCCTGGTGCTCTCGAGCCGCCCGCTCGCCGACGGCCGTAGTCCACAGAGCCGCGCCGCCGATCGCTCCTGGGTCTCGCGTTTTATCGTGCGCGCTCCGGTCGGCACGCTGCAGGAGCGCTATTTTGCCGATTACGGCACCTCGGCCGCGCGCATCATGTCGCATCTGGCCCTGCGCCGCCGCAATCCCATGAATGCCACGGCGGTGATCAACATGGTGTGCGGGCCCGCTGGCGAGCCCATGGTGCGGGCGCTCGAGGAATGCCATCAGGATACGAGCCTCTACCGCAATGCGGTCGAGCGCCTGTCGCAGGCGGCGGAGCTTATGCCCGCCGAACGTGCCGAGGCCGTGCTGGTGCTGTTTGTCGCCGTCGGTTGCTCGGCAGATGTTCGATCCTCGGTGACCTATGCCATCGACTACGCTCATGCGACCTGTGGCGGCGCCACATCGACGCCGCGCTCGCTGAGCACCTCGACGGTCACGGGCGAGCACGAGGCGGCGCCGGCGCATCCGCTGGGACTGCTGCGCGTGCAAAACGGTTACGTGGTAAGTGCCCCGCGCTGGATTCAGCCGAGCGAGCAGGGCGTGGAGATCGGTGCGCTGGCGACGGGGGAGGGCGATATCACCGATGTGGGCGATGACGTTTCGGCTCGCCATGCCCACGTGTGGTGCGATGACCAAAATACCTGGTACGTCGAGGATCTGTCGTCCACCAACGGAACCGTGGTGGTAAACGGCGCGACGAACGTCTGCACCCAGGTCGAGCCTGGCCGCTCCGCTCAGCTCAACCCCGGTGACGAGCTCAAGCTCGGCGAATCCACCACCTACGCCATTCTCCTCGGCGCCCTCTAGCTCATCTCCTAAATAAGTTGAGGTGAAATAGGGACTGTTTAAGGCCGCGACCGGCAAATACAGTCCCCATTTCACCGCAACTGCCGTGTGGTCGGCGATAGAGAAACGAGAGTGGATTTCCGGACGCACGAGAGAGGATTTTCGGACGCACAACCCATGAGAGTGGATAATCTCCCACTTTTGGTCAAGATACAGGCAAAAAGTGGGAGATTATCCACTCTCGATGCAGACTGCGACTTTTCCGTCCGAGGGGCCATCTCGCCCCTTGGCAGTCACCTAAGGTAAACCTTTACCGCCCACCTATATTTGTCGAAATATGGCTTGGCGGCGGGGTACAATAAGCCCGCATGCGGATTTCCGTTGCGGGCGCTTCCCATCGCCGGGGCGTGCCCGGGAGCATCCGGCATGCGGCCTTTGCGGTGCTCGGTCATGTGCAAGACGGGTAGCTGGGCCTGTGGAGCGCGTGCAGCCCTCCTCGCCTTGGCATGCCTTCTCTCCACGCCATGTGCCTGCTGCTCAGTCTGCCTGCCAGATGATTGGAAGCAACAGCGAAAATCCCATCACGCCAACATCCCGGCAATCGCCGGGGCCTGTATACCTATATGAGAGGAGAGGGGTATATGGCGCGTAAGTTTAAGTCTATGGACGGCAACGAGGCGGCCGCATATGTTTCGTATGCGTACACCGAGGTAGCGGGAATCTATCCCATTACGCCGTCCAGCCCGATGGCCGACCATGTCGACCAGTGGGCGGCCCAGGGTCGCAAGAACATCTTTGGCACCCCGGTCAAGGTCGTCGAGATGGAGTCCGAGGCAGGCGCAGCCGGTACCGTTCACGGTTCGCTGGGCGCCGGTGCTCTGACCACCACCTACACGGCTTCTCAGGGCCTGCTCCTGATGATCCCGAACATGTACAAGATCGCGGGCGAGCAGCTCCCGGGCGTCTTCCACGTCTCCGCGCGTTGTGTCGCTTCCCACGCCCTGAACATCTTTGGCGATCACTCCGACGTCATGGCCTGCCGCCAGACCGGTTTCGCCATGCTCGCCGAGGGCAACGTCCAGGAGGTCATGGACCTCTCGCCGGTGGCTCACCTTGCCGCCATCGAGGGTAAGACCCCGTTCCTTAACTTCTTCGACGGCTTCCGCACCAGCCACGAGATCCAGAAGGTCGCCATGTGGGACTACAAGGATCTTGCCGAGATGTGCGACATGGACGCCGTCCAGGCTTTCCGCGATCACGCGCTCAACCCTGAGCACCCGCACACCCGCGGCAGCCACGAGAACGGCGACATCTTCTTCCAGAACCGCGAGGCCTGCAACAAGGTCTACGACGAGCTTCCCGCCGTCGTCGAGGGCTACATGAAGAAGATCAACGAAAAGCTCGGCACCGATTACGGCCTGTTCAACTACTACGGCGCTCCCGATGCCGATCGTGTCGTCGTGTGCATGGGCTCCTTCTGCGACGTGCTCGAGGAAGTCATCGACTACCTCAACGCTCACGGCGAGAAGGTCGGCCTGGTCAAGGTTCGCCTGTTCCGTCCGTTCTCCATCAAGCACTTTGTCGACGTTCTCCCCGAGACCGTCCAGAAGATCGCCGTCATGGACCGCACCAAGGAGCCGGGTTCCATCGGCGAGCCGCTCTACCAGGACGTCGTCTCCGCTCTCTACGAGGCCGGCAAGACGGGCATCAAGGTCGTCGGCGGCCGTTACGGCCTGGGCAGCAAGGACACGCCTCCCGCGTCCGCGTTCGCTGTCTTCGAGGAGCTTAAGAAGGACGAGCCCAAGCGCGAGTTCACCATCGGCATTGTCGATGACGTGACCAACCTGAGCCTGCCCGAGGCCGAGGATGCGCCCAACACCGCAGCCCCCGGCACCATCGAGTGCAAGTTCTGGGGTCTGGGTGGCGACGGTACCGTCGGCGCCAACAAGAACTCGATCAAGATCATCGGCGACCACACCGACAAGTACGTTCAGGCCTACTTCCAGTACGACTCCAAGAAGACCGGCGGCGTCACCGTTTCGCACCTGCGCTTTGGTGATTCTCCGATCCGTTCGCCGTACTACGTGACCAAGGCCGACTTTGTCGCCTGCCACAACCCCAGCTACATCGTCAAGGGCTTCAAGATGGTCCGCGACGTCAAGCCGGGCGGCACCTTCCTGGTCAACTGCCAGTGGAGCGACGAGGAGTTCGCCGAGCACATGCCCGCCGTGGCCAAGCGCTACATCGCGAACAACAACGTCAACGTCTACCTGATCGACGCTATCGATCTGGCTGCCAAGGTCGGCATGGGCAAGCGCACCAACACGGTGCTCCAGTCCGCCTTCTTCGCGCTGGCCAAGGTCCTGCCCGCCGAGGACGCCCTGCAGTACATGAAGGACGCGGCTACCAAGTCCTACATGAAGAAGGGCCAGGCCATCGTCGACGCCAACCACAAGGCCATCGATGCCGGCGCTACCGCCTTCCGCAAGTTCGAGGTTCCGGCCGACTGGGCAACTGCCGAGGATGCCGCTCCCGTCGAGCTCTCCGAGGAGACCAAGTCCGCTATCGCCCAGCAGGTCAAGAACCTGCTCGAGCCCATCGATCGCATGGATGGCGACAGCCTGCCCGTTTCCGCCTTTGTCGATTGCGCTGACGGCCAGTTTGAGCTGGGCGCCTCCGCATACGAGAAGCGCGGCGTCGCCGTGGTCGTTCCTCACTGGGACGAGACCAAGTGCATCCAGTGCAACCAGTGCGCCTATGTGTGCCCTCATGCCACTATCCGTCCGTTCGCGATGACCGAGGACGAGGCTGCCGCCGCGCCCGAGGCTACCCGCACGCTCGACGCCATGGGCCCCAAGGCCAAGGGCATGAAGTTCACCATGGCCGTGTCCCCGCTCGACTGCATGGGCTGCACCAACTGCGTCAAGGTCTGCCCCAAGGGCGCCCTCGAGATGGTTCCCACCGAGCAGGAGATGGACCAGCAGCCCGTTTGGGACTACATGGTCGAGAACGTCTCCGAGAAGAAGGAGCTCATCGCGGCCAACGTCAAGGGCAGCCAGTTTAAGCAGCCCTACCTGGAGTTCTCCGGCTCCTGCGCCGGCTGCGCCGAGACCGCCTATGCACGTCTGGTGACCCAGGTCGCCGGCGACCGCATGTTCATCTCCAACGCCACCGGCTGCTCCTCCATTTGGGGCAACCCCGCTGCCACCGCTCCTTACTGCAAGGACAAGGACGGTCACGGCCCGGCGTGGAACAACTCCCTGTTCGAGGACAATGCCGAGCACGGTCTGGGCATGGCCGTGGGCTACGAGGCCGTCCAGAAGAAGCTGATCGCCGCCACCCAGGACATCATCGCTGCCGATGGTCCGTCCGATGAGCTCAAGGCTGCCGGCCAGGCTTGGATCGACTCCGTCAACGACGCCGAGGCCTCCAAGACCGCTGCCGCTGCCTACGTTGCCGAGCTCGAGAAGTGCGGCTGCGACGCTTCCAAGGCGATTCTCGCCGACAAGGCTTACCTCACCAAGAAGTCCTTCTGGATCTTCGGCGGCGACGGCTGGGCCTACGACATCGGCTTCGGTGGCCTGGACCACGTCCTGGCTTCCGGCCACAACGTCAACGTCTTCGTCTTCGACACCGAGGTCTACTCCAACACCGGCGGTCAGGCCTCCAAGGCCTCGAACCTGGGCCAGGTTGCTCAGTTCGCCGCTGCCGGTAAGGTGACCAAGAAGAAGTCTCTGGCCGAGATTGCCATGAGCTACGGCTATGTCTACGTGGCGCAGGTCGCCATGGGCGCCAACCCGGCTCAGACCCTCAAGGCCATCCACGAGGCCGAGGCCTACGACGGTCCGTCCCTCATCATCGGCTACAGCCCCTGCGAGATGCACTCCATCAAGAAGGGCGGCATGCAGAACTGCCAGGCCGAGATGAAGAAGGCTGTCGAGTGCGGTTACTGGAACCTTTTCCGCTTCAACCCCGAGGCTGCTGCCGGCAAGAAGTTCTCGCTCGATTCCAAGGAGCCCGCGGGCGGTTATCAGGAGTTCCTGATGAACGAGGCCCGTTACGCTTCGCTGACGCGTTCCTTCCCCGAGCGCGCCGAGGAGCTCTTCAAGGAGAACGAGCAGGCCGCCATGGACCGCTACGCTCACCTGCTGAAGCTCAAGACGGTGTACAACGAGGCCTAGGTCTCCCACCGCAAGATCTGAGGGCTGACCTTCGCGGACGTCCTCGGACATGAAAGAACCTCCGCTGCGCACTACGTGCGGCGGAGGTTCTTTCGTCCTGCGGAGTGTCCGCGAAAGTCAGCCCTCAGATCCTGCTACGCCTACGTCCTCGGATTGTGTGGGCGGATGAAGGACGTAGTTGGCCGGGTATTCCGTCCCCTTCGCTGTTTCGCGGCTTTGCCGCGAAACCTCGCGCCACTTTGGGGATGGATGGAGGTTTTGGCCGTTGCTGCCTTCTGTCCCCGTGCTTTGGGACTGGGTGCCTTTTTGGAGCGCTTCTTTATTCCTTATGCTGGATGAAATGCCTCATGTTTTTGTAAGGGTGCATACTCGTCTTATCAATGCATAGAATCTCGTATAGTGCGAGTAAGATATTACGCTGCCTATTTTGTGTTTAGCAAAGATATAGTTTGCATAATCTGGTCTAATCCCTGCTCTATTAAAATAAAGTTGCACGTAAATGACGTAGATATGCTTGAGCTGGGATTCTTTACGCTGAGCGGGTAAAAGCGACCGTTCACCGTTCAACTGTTTTCAAAATGAATAAAATGAGCGATAAAGAGAATATAAACCTTAATAAACTCGCGTATCGCACGGGCGCGGGTTATTAATGGGTTGTAGGCCTTTTACAGAAAGGATTCCAGCAATGTCTAAGCCTCTTGGCAAGCCCGACCGTATCGTCGTCGCCCTTGGCGGCAACGCCCTCGGCAACAACCCCGTCGAGCAGATCGAGGCCGTGAGCAACACCGCCCACGCTCTCCTAGGTCTTATCGCGAAGGGAAACGAGATAAACATCACCACGGCAACAGCCCG
>URFU01000112.1 GCA_900547125.1 uncultured Collinsella sp. | reverse complement strand
CAGCGCCGACCTCGTGGGGCGCGGCGACATCACCCCGCAGGAGGCCCAGGAGATCGCCAAGAGCTACCTGGACGAGCTGGAGCGCGCAGTGGGCGACCGCTTGCGGGTGATTACCGCTGAGGCTCGCTCGTATCTGGGCGTGACGAGCGTGGGTCATCGTCGCTACGACGTGGTCGTGAGCGATTGCTTTGGCGGTGCCGAGCCCGTTCGCGAGCTGGCGACGGTTGAGGCATTGCGTTTGGTGCGGGGCAGCCTAAATGTCGGTGGCGTCTACGTTGCCAATATCGTGAGTGCAAACGAGGGGAGCGATGTGACGTTCCTGCGCGACTGTGCCGCCACGGCGCTTGAGGTGTTCGACCATGCTTGGGTGGTCCCATGTGGCGATGCAGAGTTCGGCGGCGAGGAGAATTATCTGCTCATCGCCAGCGACGGCGACTACGCCTTTGCCGAAGCTGTGCCTTTCGACACCGACTTCCTCGGTACCGCCCTCCACGACTAGCATTGGGAGTAGTCAATTTGTGACGGGCTCTATGGTTTTGTCAATCATACGCTTCATCTATTTTCAGCATGACGCATCTGGACGCCCGGCGCCAACGCGCCTCATCTTCGGTTGATTCCGCCGCCCGCTAGGCCAAAATTGTCATCGGAAGTATCAAATGAACAAGCAAGCCACTACGCAACTGCACGTCTATTCCGCCTTTTTCGTTCTCGCGGGATTTGTTTTAAATCGGGGAGTGTTTCTACTTTTCCTTGCGGAGAAAGGAATGTCTGTCACGGAAATCGCGCTTTATCAAGCCCTGTTTAACATTGCAACGGTCGTCCTCGAGCTGCCAACAGGGCTGATAGGCGATTTCTTTGGAAAGAAGTTCTCGATTCAAGTGGGCGTGCTGCTGCTTTTCTTCCATACGGCTGGCATGCTGTTGCTCTCAGGCCCCTTTCTCGTCGCGCTTTCCCTTGTTGAGGCACTCGCCTACTCCCTTCAATCGGGATCCGAACAAGCACTTTTATATGAAATTGCCCGAAATGCCGGTCAAGGAGAGCGCTTCCTCACCATCAACGCTCGGCTGCTTGCCGCGCAATCAATCGCGACGGGAGTGGCAATCGTACTTGGATCATTCATTGCCCAAGTATCTTGGAGTGCCCTCTACGTATGCGTTTCCGTTTTCTATCTCCTGCAGCTTTTCCTTCTGTATCCCATTGAGAGGATGGAAACGACCCATTCCAAAAACTCTGGGGAGGAAAGGTTTGACGTAGCCAAGGTCTTCAGACGCGAAACCTGGTGCATTGGAGAATCCGCTTTTGCGGTGTTGCTTCTTCTAATCGGCACAAGCATGCTCGATGGATTCTATGGGAGTTATTACAACTTGAATCAGTTGGTATTCGACGCATTTGATGCTCCCGTCTCCATAATAGGAATCTTTTTCGGTGCATCCTATGCAGTAAATGCGACGGCCTACATTGCAGCAGATTTCTTCTCATCGCGTTTCGGGAAAAGAAATACCATGCTCGGCTCGATGCTAATCGAGGCCGGTCTTTTCATGATTCTTCCGTGGTTCGCTTCAAATCCGCTGTGTTTGTTTGGCCTTAGCATGGTGCTTTGTTTTCTCCCAGAAGTGGTGTACATCACTTCGGAAAACTTAATCCAAGACGCGATAGCGGACGATCTCCGCGCGACGCTCCTTTCCGTCGCGTCTCTGGTAAGGGCTCTCTTTTCTGCAATGTTTTTCTCCATATTTGGATATGTGTTGGGGTTATATCCCATTCAGATAGCGCTCGGTGTTATTGGCGCAATCGCGATAGCAATTACCGCCGTTGTTTCTTTAAAAATGGTAGGAATACATGTCTCCAAGAATTGATATATCGATTGACGAGCTGCCAGAAGTTTCGAGCCTTCTTGATGGCTGCGGGTGTATGCGTTAACTTTGAATCGGTGGGCCTTAATGCCGAGGAGCATCAGCGTTTTATCGATGCTGGCGGAATAGACTGGTTAACAAGCCCCGTGCCGAAAAGACTGGTTTTATGTGTGGTCGCGCCAGCTGCGGACGCGCTGCTTCATGCCCTCTATGTCGAGCACGCCTTCGGCAAAACCCTTGCGCACGAGCTCTTCGGGAACAAACTCGTCGTAGCGGTCAAAATAAGGCACCTCGCCGGGATAGACGAGCTCGATGGGATCGAAGTCCTTCTCGGCCTCGGCGGCGAGCACCTCAAAGAACGTCTCTTCGTCGGCCTTCATCTTAAACTGCATAAAGTACGGGCGCGATGGGTCGAGTCCGCGAAGGCCCAGCTCCGCGGCACATTTAATCTTGAGCATACGCTCGAGCGCCAAAAAGGCGTAGCTGCCCAGCCAGGGGAAGAGCACCCAGGTGTCGCCACCCAGGTTGATGAGCGGCTTAGTTCCCGCACCCGAAATCTCGGCGGTATGACGAGCCTGTGCAAGGCGTGCCCGTGCGTTGCCCATAAGGTACGGATACGCGGCATGTTCATTGAGCGCCTTGCGCATGCGCTCGAGCACGTGTGTATTGATGTCGCCGGGGCAGTCGCCAAAGTATGCCGGCACACGACCTTTGACTTGCGTGGCAAAGACGGTATGGCGCTTCCAGTCCACTTCCTCGACAATCCAGCAGTGTCCGGCGATGGCGATGCGCTCGCCAGGCGGTGGGGGATTGACGATTGTGCCCAGCTCGGCCGACTCGCTGCGAACGGTGAACTCTTCGTTTTCCTGGAACACGGCGTAGAACTTAAAGTTGTTGATGATGCGCTCGCCCGCGAGACCCACGATGAGCCCGCCGCCTTCGGTGACCTGGATATGGTCGATCTTAATGAGGTGACGCAGCAGCACGCGATAGTCATCGGCCGAGATGCGATGGAAGTAGCTAAGCGTGAGCACGCGCTGGGCAAGCTCTGCCGGCGTGAGTTCGCCGGTACTGGCAAGCGTCGACATAGTCTGGTGGTAGAGCAGGCTGTAGGGGAGTCGATCGAGCTCGGGCGGCTCGACCCACTTTTCCTCGCGATAGAGTTGTACGAGCGCGATTCCCTGCAGGAGCTTCCACGGAATGGTCTCGGGCATCATCGTGCGCGGCTCGGGCTCTTCCTCACGCATGACAAACCACATCTCGGGCGGAAGATCGCGGCGTCCCGTGCGGCCCATTCGCTGCAAAAAGGAGCTGACGGTAAATGGCGCATCGATCTGAAACGCACGCTCCAGGCGGCCGATATCGATACCGAGCTCCAGCGTAGAGGTAGTGACGGTCGTTTGTGCCTGTTCCTCGTCACGCATGAGTTCCTCGGCTGTCTCGCGCAGCGATGCCGAAAGATTGCCGTGATGGATGAGAAAGCGGTCGGGCTCGTGTCGGCTCTCGCAGTAGCTGCGCAGCATGGAGCATACGGCCTCTGCCTCCTCACGCGAGTTGGCAAAGACCAGGCACTTGCGGCCGCGGGTGTGTTCGAAGATGTAGCCCATGCCGGGGTCGGCGTTGTCGGGTGCGGTGTCGGTGGGGTTGAGGAGCGCCTGCTCGGTGGCCTGGGGGATATCGACTTCGCCCTCGGGGGCCGAAGAAGTGCGACGGTCTTTGGGAGCGGCCTTGCCCCGCGCCTGCTCGCGACGTTGACGGCGCTCCTCTTGTGTGAGCTGTCCGCTGTGACACATGTCTTGGGCGCCGGCGGGCAGTGCCGCGGGTGCCGCTGTCTCAATGCGCTCGCATGCAAGCACTTCGGCCTCTTGAGGACTTGTGCCCACGAATCCCCGCTGCTGTGCCTGGGGGCCCGAGTTGTAGAAGTGCTCCATGGAGATACGCCACACGCGGCGCGGTTCCTCAAAGCGGGGGATAACGCAGTCGCGCCCCGTTCCCTGTGAGAGAAAGGCGCCCGTGCGCTTGGGGTCGCCGATGGTGGCAGAAAGGCCGATGCGGCGGGGCTGCACGCCTGCCATGCGCGAGAGGCGCTCGATAAGGCACAGCGTCTGACCGCCGCGGTCGCCGCGCATGAGCGAGTGGACCTCATCGATGACCACATAGCGCAGGTCGCAAAACATGCGCGGGATCGCCATGTGCTTATGGATTAAGAGCGCTTCGAGTGACTCAGGCGTAATCTGCAAGATGCCGCTCGGTTTTTTGATGAGCTTAGCCTTGTGCGATTGCGAGACGTCGCCATGCCAGTGCCAGACGGGGATATCGGCTTCTTCGCATAGGTCATTGAGACGGACGAACTGATCATTGATGAGTGCCTTGAGGGGGCCGATGTAGAGGGCGCCAACGCTTGCGGGCGGGCTCTCCCAAAACTCGGTCAGGATGGGAAAGAAGGCTGCCTCGGTTTTGCCGGAAGCTGTGGATGCCGTCAGGAGCACATTGTCTTGCGTGTTAAAGATGGCATCTGCCGCCGCAACCTGAATGGAGCGCAGGCTCTCCCAATCGTGGGAGTAGATGAAGTCTTGGATAAACGGGGCGTAGCGGTCAAAGGCGTTCACGGGGCCTCCTTTCAAAAGCGAATCTCTCAATGCGGCGGGCAGTGGCTTGCTGCATGACTGCCTCAACGTTTGCCCAGATAAAACCTGCCAAAATAAACCTGTCCCTTTTTGGCAGGTTAGATGGTGAATTCGGCGAAGTTACGGTCGCCGCCTGCGGTGTCGGTGTCGCCTGTTGCGGTTGCCGGCGCCAGCGCGTCGCCGCCGACGCTTTGCAGTAACTCGGCCACGTTGGCATCGGGGTTTTGGCATAGGATGTCGAGCAGCTCGATAAAGTCGCGAATGACTTCACGCGGCGTCAGGTGCGTATCGGCTCCCACGCGACCGAACTCGATCTTGAGGAAGTCCACCAAGTCGTTCTCGGTAAGCGTGGGCGTCCAGCCAAAGTAGCCGGCATGGATCTGCATGAGTTTTTCGATGAGCACCAGCAGCTCCTCGTAGGTGAGTGGCTGCAGACGGATGATGGGCGCGAGCATGTCCTTAAGGTCCTCGCGCGCAAAGCGACCCTGCGCGAGCCGGCTGCGCAGAGCCTCGTAGGAGAACACGCCGCGGCGACGGTCTTCGATGGAGGTTGGCGTGCCGCCCATGATCATGCCCAGGTACTGCGCTTTGCCCTGGAGCGTGTCGTTGTACATGGTCAGGATTTTCTCGTAGTTGTACTGGCGCGTGATCGCGTTGGGAATCTTGTACAGATTTACGAGCTCGTCGATGAGCACCAGCATGCCCTTGTAGCCGCTGCAGACCAAAAAGCGCGCAATGAGCTTAACGTAGTCGTACCAGTCGTCATCGCTGATGATGGTCGAGGAGCCCAGCTCAGCGCGTGCCTCGCTCTTGGTGCGGTACTCACCGCGAATCCATTTGGTCACGCGGCCCATAGCCTCTTCATCGCCCTCGGATACGGCCATGCGATAGCGGCGGAGCATGCGGGTGAAGTCGAAGCCGTGGACCATCTCCTCGAGCGGGGCCAGTTGGGCATTGACGACCGACTCGTCGACGTCGGCACACGAGGCGACCCAGCGATCCAAAATAAGGTTGAGCGCACCGCCTTCGGGGCGCGTCTTGGTCGATATATTGCGGATGAGCTCGCGGTAGGTGGCAAGGCCCTGTCCCTGACCGCCCTGCAGGCGGCGCTCGGGCGACAGATCGGCATCAGCGACGACGAATCCCTCGCCCATGGCGTGCGTGCGGATGGTCTGGAGCAAAAAGCTCTTGCCGGCGCCGTAGCGACCGACCAGAAAGCGGAAGCTCGCACCACCGTCGGCGATGAGACTCAGATCGGTGAGCAGGGCGCGGATCTCGACCTCGCGCCCTACGGTGATGTAAGGAAGGCCGATGCGCGGGACCACGCCGCCCTTGAGCGAGTTGAGAATGACGGCGGCGACGCGCTTGGGCACGCGGGGTGCTGCGGATGCGGTATCACTCATGGTCTAGGTATCCTCTCACGTCTGCTTCGTAATCCTCGATAATCTGCGGTCCTGCCGCTCCAAACTCGATAACGGTGTCACCCACCAGGTCAAAGAGCGCCTCGTTGATGCTGTCGACGAGCATATCCTCGCTCTGGCCCGAGCGCGCCACTGCCGATGTCGCTTGCACTGCGTTTTGCTCGAGGAGCGCGCGAAGGAAGGCATCTGCGGCGGGCGCGAGTTCGGTCGCAGCGTCAGTGGACGCAGCCGCAGCGAGCGGGGGCGTCGGCGCAAGAAGCGGCGCCACGACACCAAACTGTTCGGTGGAAATGGTTGGCTCGTCGGCCTCGTCCTGCCCTGCGGCCGTCGTGGCCGGTTCGACAAACGCGTCTGCTGCGGGCTCGGTTTTCGGCTGCTCGGAGCCCGCCGTATCGACCTCTGCGAGCGCATCATCCTCGCGCTCCT
>URFU01000111.1 GCA_900547125.1 uncultured Collinsella sp. | reverse complement strand
GTCTACCGCAAGAAGAACCCGGTCAATTGGTGCCCCACCTGTAAGACTGTTCTGGCTAACGAGCAGGTTACCGAGGGCAAGTGCTGGCGCTGCGGCACCGAGCCCGAGAAGCGCGACCTGGAGCAGTGGTACTTCAAGATTACCGAGTACTCCCAGGAGCTGCTCGACGATCTGGAGAAGCTCCCCGGCTGGCCCGAGCGCGTCAAGCAGATGCAGGCCAACTGGATCGGCCGCTCCGAGGGCGCCGAGGTCGACTTTACCCTGTGCGACAAGGATGGCGAGCCCATCGAGGGTGACGAGGGTAAGATCACCGTCTTCACCACGCGAGCCGACACGCTCTTTGGTGTCTCCTTCTTTGTCCTGGCTCCCGAGTGCGCGCGCCTGCATGAGCTCGTCGAGGGCACGGAGTACGAGGAAGCCGTCACCAAGCTCGTCGAGGACTCCAAGCATATCTCTGCCGTCGAGCGTGCCCAGGGCACCCTCGAGAAGCACGGTGCCTTTACCGGCCGCTATGTGGTGAACCCCGTCAACGGCGAGAAGGTCCCCGTGTGGGTTGCCGATTATGTCGTTGCCGACTACGGCACCGGCGCCGTCATGGCCGTTCCCTGCGGCGACCAGCGCGACTTTGAGTTCGCTCGCAAGTACGACCTGCCTATTGTGCCGATTATCCTGGACGATGAGGACCGCGCTGCCGTCGAGGCCAGCGGCGAGACCATTGATACCTTCCATGCCGAGACCGTCGACTGGGATTGCGCCCACGCTGCCGAGGGCACGCTCGTCCAGTCCGGCAAGTACACCGGCATGCGCGGCGGCAAGCACTCCGAGGGCGAGGCTGCGATCGTGGCCGATCTTGAGGCCATGGGCTGCGGCCGTCGCAAGGTCGAGTTCCGCCTGCGCGACTGGCTCATCAGCCGCCAGCGCTACTGGGGCAACCCCATCCCGGCCATCCACTGCGAGCACTGCGGCATCGTGCCCGTGCCCGAGGACCAGCTGCCGGTGACGCTGCCCGAGAACCTGGACCTGGGTGCCGGCGAGACCCTCGCCGAGTGCAAGGACTTCTACGAGACCACCTGCCCGGTCTGCGGTCGCCCGGCCAAGCGCGAGACCGATACCATGGACACCTTCACCTGCTCCAGCTGGTATTACCTGCGCTATACCGACCCGCACAACACCGAGCTGCCCTTCTCCCGCGAGGCAGCCGACCGTTGGATGCCCGTCGATAACTACATCGGCGGCATCGAGCACGCCATTCTGCACCTGCTCTACAGCCGCTTCTTTACCAAGGCGCTGCGCGACCTGGGACTGCTGAGCGTGGACGAGCCCTTCACCAACCTGCTGTGCCAGGGCATGGTCAAGGACGAGAACGGCGACACCATGTCCAAGTCCAAGGGCAACGTCGTGCCCCCGAGCTCGGTTATCGAGCCCTACGGCGCCGACACCATGCGTCTGGCTATCCTGTTTATCGCCCCGCCCGAGAAGGACTTCGACTGGGATCCCAAGGCTGTCGAGGGCGCCAACCGCTTTATCAAGCGCGCCTGGCGTATCGTGTGGCAGCTCGTCCAGTCGGGTGACGCCAGCGTGGCCTTCGACAAGTCCGTGCTCGACGAGGTCGCGATGAAGCTCTACCGCGAGCGTCACCGCACCATCGCCAAATGCACCGAGGACTTCGACCGCGGCCAGTTCAACACCGCGATCTCGGCCGTCATGGAGCTCGTCAACGCGGCGAGCGCCTACCTCAACGCCACCGAGGGTGCTGATCGCGACAAGGCCCTGTGCTACGGCGTGGCTAAGGACATCGTGAGCGTCCTGGCGCCCATCTGCCCGTTCTGGGCCGACGAGCTGTGGCACGAGGCACTTGGCTGCGAGGGCAACGCCTACACCGCCGCCTGGCCCGAGTTCGACCTGGCCGAGTCCATCGAGGACACGGTGCAGATCGTCGTCCAGGTGCTCGGCAAGGTCCGTGGCCGCATTGACGTGGCCCGCGATGCCTCCAACGAGGAAATGCAGGCTGCCGCCGAGGCTGCTGTCGCCAAGTGGACCGAGGGCAAGACGGTCGTCAAGGCCATCTGCGTGCCCGGCAAGCTGGTCAACCTGGTGGTCAAGTAAATGCCGCGCGTATAGTTGACGTGCTAAAGACGAGGGGCGATCCGGTTGGGTCGTCCCTCGTTTTGCACTGTGTGCCCCTTTTGGCTGGCGTCTAGCGCCACCCTCTACGGAATGTGTACCAGGTCCCTAAAGTAGACGTTGCCCGTCTGTTCCTCAAACATCCAGATATTGAGGTAGATGTCGTTGAGGTCCTTGTTCACGTCAAAGTTCGGGTCGTCGTAGGTGCCTACAAAGGTGAGCATCGCGGTCGCTTCTTCGCCTGCGGCGACGGGCTGGCGCATGCGCACGTCGCGGACGACACCGTTGACGTAGGCATAAGCATCGACATCGCCAAACATCATGTCGGCATCGGTGTGGTTTGTCACCGCAAAGACCAACACGGCGTCGCCGTAGCCATCCGTGTCCTTGCCCACGCAGGTAACATGGACGTTCTCGTCTGCCTCAAGGTCGATGGGAAACTGTTCTTGGGGGTCGGGACCTAAACCCTGGGGATCGACTATATCTTCGTCTATTTTGTCGAAATGCTTCGAAGGCGTCGTTTTCTTAATGGCCTTGGTGCTGCCGAGATCCGGCTCGCATGGTCCGGTGTTGCCATCGATGTTGCTGCAGCCCGCTAGAGCGAACGAGCAGGCTGCAATGGCGAGCGCGGTCGCGCAGATGGTGCCTAGGCGTTCCATGGATCCTCCTTGCCGTAGAGATACTGGAAGGTTGTGCGGTCAATGCGCGCGGCAGGCTTTCTCGCTACAGAATGCCTCTCAGCTCCAGTCTGGCCGATGTGCGCCCAGGGATGGAATGCCCATAGGGCCCGATTCGTTCGGCGCGCTGGGACCCATGGCCCGTTTTGGGGCTTTTGGGGAGCACCGCACAGGAGTCCTCGCCTAATTGTCCTATTCTTGTGGAGAAGCTGTGGGCGCGCTGACCTGCGAATTTCTTTGACGCTTGCACGTTTTCGCAGGTATTGGTATAGTTTGCTTGCAAATGAAGTAGTAATTGAAAGAAGTGGGGTTTCGGCCCCGCTTCTTTTTTGTATGGATGGAGGTGCCGCAATGGTCAAGACCAAGACCGAGCAGGCGATCATCGACGCGCTCGAGGCCGTCGCTCCCCAGCACGATATCGACATCGTCGACGTCGAGCTCGTGGGCGCCACCAAGGCGCCCTGCGTGCGTGTGCGTATCGAGGGTGCCGAGGGTCAGAGCCTGTCGCTCAACGACGTCACGGCCAATACCAAGTGGGTCGGCGACGTAATCGAGGAGCTCGACCCCATTTCTTCGAGCTACACGCTCGAGGTGTCGAGCCCGGGTATGGCGCGCCCGCTGCGCCGCCCGCGCGACTTTGCCCGTTTTGTGGGCGAGGACTGCGAGCTCACCTCCACCGCCACCGAGGGCCGTCGCAAGTATTCCGGCAAGATTGCCGCCGCGACCGAGACGAACGTGACCCTCGAGCTCGAGGACGGCGAGTCCGTCACCCTCGATTTCTCTGATGTTAAAAAATGCAAGTTGAAGCCCACCTATGACTTCAAGCCCGCGAAGGAAGGAAACTAACATGGCAGCATCCGACATGATGTCCGCCCTGATGGAGCTTTGCCAGGACAAGCACATCGACCAGCTCTACCTGATTGACCGCTTGGAGCAGTCGCTCGCCAAGAGCTACGCCGAGATCCTGCATCTTGAGTGGGGCGCCAAGGTGACCATCGACCGCACCACCGGCAAGATTTACGTCTACCGCCTGGAGCCGATCGACGATTCCATGGACGAGGAGGGCAACTTCACCGAGTTCGAGGAGATCGACGACACCCCCAAGAACACGAGCCGCATCGCCGCCCAGCACGCCAAGGCCGAGATCAACGCCATCGTGCGCAACTCCGCCCGCGAGCAGCTCTACGAGGAGTTCTCCGGCCGTATCGGTGACCTCATCAGCGGTACCGTGCTGCAGTCCACGCCCGACTTTACGATCGTCAAGATCCGCGATGGCGTCGAGGCCGAGCTGCCGCATTTTGACCAGCGCCGTTACGAGAACGAGCGCAACGAGCGTCCGATGGGCGAGCGCTATCTGCATAACCAGCACATCAAGGCCGTGATCATCGACGTCCGCGATCCCAACTCCAACCTGCAGCCGGTTCGCGGCGAGCACAGCCGTCCGCCGATTGTCATCTCCCGTACCCACCCCGAGCTCATGCGTCGTCTGTTTGAGCAGGAGGTGCCCGAGATCTATGAGGGCACCGTCCAGATCAAGTCGATCGCCCGCGAGCCCGGCCAGCGCTCCAAGGTCGCCGTCCACTCGCTCGACGACCGCCTGGATCCCGTGGGCGCCTGCGTCGGCCCCAAGGGCAGCCGTGTCCGCGCTGTCGTGGGCGAGCTCCGCGGCGAGCGCGTCGATGTCATCCTGTGGGATGCCGATCCGGCCGTTTACGTTGCTAACGCCCTGTCACCTGCCAAGGTCACCCGCGTCCTCATCGACGAGGAGAAGGCCTACGCCGGCGTTATCGTGCCCGACGACCAGCTTTCGCTCGCCATCGGCAAGGAGGGTCAGAACGCCCGCCTCGCCGCTCGCCTGACCGGCTGGCACATCGACATCAAGTCCGAGACCCTTGCCGCCGACATCCTCAAGAACGTCCCCGTTCACGAGGAGCCCGCCGCCGACCTGATCGGTGACGAGGAGGACGACGACGTCCGTCGCTGCGAGTACGTGTCCGAGGACGGCATCCAGTGCCGCAACCAGGCCCGTCCCGGCTCCCGTTTCTGCGGTGTCCACGACACCGACGCCTTCGATGATGCGGAGGACCTGATCTAGCGCGCGGTCGCGCCGGGCAGGTCCCGGCGCATCTCCCACGCTCGTTCAGTCTCTAGGCACCCAAGGTGCCAGAAAGGGTAGGTGAAGTCATATGGCAAAAGTCCGTGTGTCCACCCTGGCCAAAGAGTTCGGCATGACCTCCAAGGAACTGATGGGTCATCTCGCCGAAATGAAGATTCCCGCTAAGTCCGCTTCCTCCGCGCTGGAGGACGCCTACGTCGCCATGGTCCGCAAGCAGCTCGCCTCGGTGATCGAGGCCCGCGCCAAGGAAGTCGAGGCCGCCAAGCAGGCCGAGGAGGAGGCGGCCGCCGCCGAGGAGGCAGCGCGCGCTGCCGAGGCCGAGCGCGAGCGCATCGCCGCCGAGAAGGCACGCGAGGAGGAGCGCCGCCAGTTCGCCGCCGCCCAGGCTGCCGAGGAGGCCGCCCGCGCCGAGGCCGAGGCCAAGAAGAAGGCCGAGCAGGAGCGCCTTGCCCGCGAGAAGGAGGAGGCTGCCCGCGAGGCCCAGCGCCGCGCCGTTCCCGCTTCCGACTCCGGTTCGCGCTTCCGTTCGCTGCTCGACCAGATCGCCGCACAGGAGACCGTGCTCAAGGAGAAGAAGGACGCCGAGGCGAAGGCCAAGGCCGAGCGCGCCTCCGAGCGCGGCAACCGTCGTGGCGGCAACAACGACCGTCGTGGTGGCCGTCGTAACGATCGCAACGCCTCCGACAACAACTCCGATCGCAACGCCTCCGAGAGCCGTCCGCACAGCCATCGCACCAACGCCAGCAACAACGTCGCTGCCGGCATGGACTTCCCCAACCCCGACAAGCAGGGCAAGGGCAAGAAGCGCAAGGGCGGTCACGGCAACGATGAGGACCACTACAGCCGCATGGCGCGTGAGGCCGAGGAGTACAGCCGCGAGAAGGTGCTCGAGGAGGCCCGTGCCGCCGTCGAGGAGGCCTCTCGCGAGTCCACCGGTCGCCGCAAGAAGCGTAAGGAGAAGCGCGAGCGCGAGGCTGCTAAGGCTCAGGAGGAGCGCAAGATTGAGGAGGCATTGGCCCAGGGCGTGAACCCCGAGGAGCTCGATGCCATCAAGGTCTCCCAGGGCGTTACCGTCCAGGAGCTCGCCGAGGCGCTCGACGTTCCGGCCAACGACATCATCAAGCGCCTGTTCCTGCTGGGCACGCCGCTCACGATGACGCAGTCCATGTCCGACGACCTCGTCGAGCTCGTTGCCGACGACCTGGGCCGTCAGATCAAGATCATCACCCCCGAGGAGGAGAACACCTTCTCGTTCTACGACGATCCCGCCGACCTTAAGCCTCGCGCCCCGGTCGTCACCGTCATGGGTCACGTCGACCACGGCAAGACGAGCCTGCTCGACGCCATCCGTCATACCGGCGTCGCTGCCGGCGAGGCGGGCGGCATTACGCAGGCCATCGGCGCTTCGCAGGTCATGATCAACGACCGTAAGATCACCTTCATCGATGCCCCGGGCCACGCCACCTTTACGGCTATGCGTGCCCGCGGCGCCA
>URFU01000110.1 GCA_900547125.1 uncultured Collinsella sp. | reverse complement strand
GACCATGAAAAAGAAGGCCTTTGCGATTCTCACCCTCTGCATCAGTCTCTTTGCCGCGGTTGCCCTGGTGGGTTGCGGTGGCAGCGGTGGCGCTACCGGCAGTGGCGGTGGCGGCGGAGCAGAAAAGCCAGCCGTGGATATGAGGACCGACTTCATTTGGTTTAAGGTCGAGGTCCCCGAGGGCGTCGAGATCACCGACGTCGCAGGCGACACCGCCGACAGGGCCCAGTTTAAGTTCACCGAGAGCGAGCACGCCAGCGACCGCTTCATTCCCGTCTTCGATCCTGACAAGAACGCCGATGAGTTGTTCGACTACGAGGCAAAGTGGAAGGCCAACTCTGGATGGACCGAGAGCGATCCCGTTAAGTACAACGGCAAGACCTGGCGCAGTGCCTACTTCACGCACTCTGGCGGCGTAACGACCGAATACTTCACCGACGTTGACGGCGGCAGCATGTACGTGCGCATCGACAACGTCGAAGAGCACAAGGACGCCGTCGAGACCATGATGAAGTCTCTGGAGTTTGCCGACGACATCGCCGAAGCCAAGACCGAAGCCATGGACGTCAAGCTCGAGGATATCGAGATCAAGCGCTAAACGACTGGCGAGCGCAGCGGGAAACACGAGCGCAGTGCCAACAAGCGGCGGTGCCCCAGCGCTTCGTACCCAGGGAGGGCCGGTAAACCGACCCTCCCTTTCTTATGCCGGTAGCCGACGAACGCGAGGATGTCGGACGCCGGAACCACCACAAACGTGGCAACAGTACGAAAACGGCAAGCACCCCAACACGTCCGCCCACCGATTTATTGCGCCGCGCAGACAATTAAACCAGCATCTTTAAACATCTGGGCAGTATAGTGACCAAAACTATCGCATAACCGCACTCTGCGAATGGAGAAGTTATGACCGAACACCACGCCATCAGCCGTCGAGCATTCACGTTGGGCCTAGGACTCGCAGCATTGTCGCCATTTGTAAGCCTGCCCGAAACCGCGGGATTGGGCCTTCCCATGCGCGCGGCATTTGCAGAAGACGCTGCCACAGCGTCAGTCAGCCTCGACAATTTCGTCATTCGCCTTCGCCCCGCGGGCTATTTTCGCACCGCGAGCGTCAACGAAGACGGCAACGTCATCGGCAACGTTTGCCACCTGTTTAATGACGGCACGTCCAGCAAGCTCATCCTTGAGCACGTAGAGACCGATACAGATAATAGAAATTGGTATGCCATCCGCACCCTGCTCAATTTCGAAGAGCATAAGAAGACGGGCTACAGCATTTGGTCGGTCGATGGCGACTCGGACAAAGATGGAAAGGTCATCCACGTATGGAGTGGCGAGCATGACGACAAGCCCAGCCGCTCTTTTGCGTTCGATCGCCAGCAAAACGGAACCTACATCATCCGAGACCGCACAAACGAGAAAAAAGACATTAATTACCTGGCCATAGAAAAGGACGGCAAAGACCAAGACAACAACAAGATCTGCCACAAGAGGAAGAGCATTCCGTGGGAGCTCGAACTTGTCGGTTACGACAAGGGCGAGATCAATACCACGGTTAGAAGTATCGACTGGATCACGCATAGCAGCTACGTCGACGGACCATGCTGGATGAAATACGTCGACGGCAACAAATACCTCGACGAGCTGAGCATCCCGGGCACGCATGATTCGAGCACCTGCAGCGTCGACAACGACACCGAGCCCCAAACCTCGCTTGCAAAGTGCCAGCAGGATTACATCCCCACGCAGTTGCTCGAAGGCATTCGCTATTTTGATATCCGACTTGGAAAGAACAACGATAAAGGCGACCCCGGCATCGACCATGGAATATGCTACCTGCTCAAAAAGGACGGGGGCTTTATACATCTCTCCGATGTCATCGGTTACTTCAAAACATTTTTGAACGAACACCCGTCAGAAGCGCTCATCATGCTGGTGTCACGAGGCAACGACGAGGCTACCGACGAAAGTGTTACGACGGCTTTTGCCAATGTTATGGGCAATAACTCCGATCTGTTCTATACGTCGAGCCATGTCCCCACACTGAACGAGGTGCGCGGAAAGATCGTCCTGCTGCGTCGATTTAAATTCGCCGGCGACAGCGTAGACGGCCACACGTGGGGCCTCGACCTCACCGAATGGGATGACAAGATCAAGGCGCATTCCGGAAAGTCCATGTGCCTCGTCCAAGACGCGCGAGGCTTTGAGGCTACGGGCAATACAGGCGACAAAGAGCCCTATTGCACCAAGGTATATGCCCAAGACCATTACAGCTGCACGGGATCCAGTAAGATCGACTGGGTCGATATGGCCTTGAAGGCAGCGACCGAACTCAAACGTAACTCCGTAGATGTCCCTGCCGCGGACGGGACAACGGCGCAGGCAACGGAGCGCTGCTGGTTTATCAACTACACGAGCTGCACGCAAAACAACCCTTTTACCGCAGCGCGAGTGGTCGACGAGCACCTGTACAAGAGCTCGTATATAAACAATACCGGAGTTGAGGGCACAAAAGAGGACTGCAGTAAGCACATTGGCATCATCGCATCCGACTTTGTTGATGCGGCACTGGCCCGGAGCATCTACCAGCGCAATTACAACGATGCGCAGCACAAGCAAACCGTTTCGTGCTATCTCCCGACCCGCATGCGCATGACGTACGGCGACTCGCTGAGCGATGCCTCGCTCCAAGATGGCAAGACCGTTGGCGAGGGCCATTTCCGCCTTGTCGACAGCAGCAACGTACTCAACGTGGCGGCTTCGGGCCATACGTTTGTCATCGAATACGTTGATGTCGATGCCCTGGGCAATGAGACCGTTACGGAGCTGCAGGGTCCAGTGCCCATCGATATCGATCCACGCGCGCTGACGCCCCATTTTGAGGGACTCGAAGGCCTTAAGGCCGGCGAAGACGTGCGCGCCAAGATTGCGGCATCACTCGAGGGCAAGCTCGAAACCGATGCCTGCACGGCCCAGCTCGAGTTTGTGCACGACGCGGACGGCGCTCCGGGCACGGCAATGGCCGAAGGCGAAACATTTGCCGCAGGAACGTACTGGGTGCGCGTGAACGGTCTCTTGGGCGACGCAGCGCAGAACTACACGCTCGCCAGCGACGGAGCCGCAAGCTTTACTGTGACGACTTCGGGCAACGCGGGCGGCGCCGGCACCGGCAACGGCACGGGCTCCAACACAGGCGGCGCCGACAAAAACGGCAAGGGCAACAAGAGCAAGGGCTCGGGCGAGAAGCTCGCCGGCACGGGCGACGGCTCTGGCATTGCCGCCGGGCTCGCCGCTGCCGCCGTAGCGACGACGGTCGCCGGCGCAGCAATGCTTGCCAGTGACCGCGAAAACGCTGGGGACGACAGCGAATAGACAAGCCTGCCTTTTAGACACATCGACTCAATCGGGGGCGCAGGACACCGTTCTGTGCCCCCGATTTTTACCTTGGCCCGAACGCCGCCATGGGCTACATCACCATGTTCAGCGCGTTAACAAACTCCTGGGCCTTCGCACGACTGCTCAGACTAAAGACGCAAGCGGTTAACAGTCGATTGCGCAGGAAAACGTCGCGACCCTTGATCCTGTTAACGCCCGTGATGTCCTTAAGGTAGACAATCTCGATATGCTTGCCGCCGAAAGTACCCTTCTTGAGCACCTCGATGCGGTTAGGGTAGATCTTGACGTCTTTAAACCTGCCCGAACCTTTGTCCTGGAACAGCAAGGTGTTGTTGTCCATGCGTGTCACTCCCATGGGGTTCGCTAAAACTGCCTCTATGGTCACATTTTAGTCACTTCGGGAATCCTGCACGAAGGCGCTAGGCGACATTGAAATTCGAGTCCGCGCGAGGCTTTAAACTAAATGCAATAAAGATGCATTCCACAAGAGGAAAGTGGGGCGACAGTGATGGGCGAACTGGTAAACCGTGGAGAATCGGCAATCGTGCCAGAAGTTTTTTACAAGCAGGTTTCCTCGATTCTCAACGCCGCTCGCGACAAGGCCTATACCGCCGTTAACTTTACGATGGTTGAGGCGTATTGGGAGATCGGCAAGAGCATTGTTGATGAGCAGGGCGGAGAGGAGCGCGCCAAGTATGGAGAGGCGCTGCTCAAGGCCCTCGCAATAAGACTTACCAAGGATTTTGGTAAAGGTTTTGAAGCAAGAGAGCTGCGTAAAATGCGTCAGTTCTATCTTGCATTTCCAATTCGGGACTCACTGCGTCCCGAATTGAGTTGGACACATTATCGCAGGTTAATACGCATTCCTGACCCCGAAGCTCGCACCTGGTACATGAACGAATGCGCCGATTCTCGCTGGAGCACGCGTCAGCTCGAGCGCCAGATCAACACCATGTTCCGCGAGCGCCTGCTTGCCAGCAAGGACAAGGAGGCCGTCACCCAGGAAATCCAAAAGAGCGCCCCGGCTCGTCGCCCCGAGGATATCATCCGTGACCCATATGTACTGGAGTTTTTAGGTTTCTCGGACGATACTGCGTTTCGCGAGAGCGATCTAGAGCAGGCGCTCATCACACATCTTCAGAAGTTCCTGCTGGAGCTTGGCCGTGGCTTCGCTTTCGAGGCGCGCCAAAAGCGTATCACCTTTGATGGGCGCCATTTCTATATTGACCTTGTGTTTTACAACTATCTGATGCGCTGCTTCGTGCTTATCGACCTTAAGACGGACGATCTTACGCACCAGGACTTGGGCCAGATGCAAATGTATGTGAACTACTACACGCGCGAGCTCATGAACGAAGGCGACAATCCGCCTATAGGCATCGTGCTCTGCGCGGACAAAAGCGACTCGATTGTCGAGTACACGCTGCCCGAAGACAACGACCAAGTGTTTGCCGCCAAATACCTGCCGTATCTTCCAAGCAAGGAAGAGCTGGCGCGCGAGCTGAGTGCCGAGTACCGCGCCATCAACGAAGCGACTAATGGCGAAACGCAAGGGTAGCAATGAGGCTCCGGCGAGCGCGACAACGGCAACGGCTCACTCATGCGCATCGCTCCCCTGGCGTTCACCGATACCACGACGGCTGTCGCAGGCGCCCTTGCCGGCACGGCCTACGGTATCGACGCCATTCCACGGGAGTGGATAGACACCCTGCGCGGTAAAGAATTGATTGAGAGCTGCCTGTTTTAGGACGCCATTCAAGAAATAAGGTAGGGGGCATCATAGAGAGGAAGATCGCAAATATCGATGAGTTCCAAATGGACGAAAACGAAACCCCGATACCCCCAACAAGACTGAGGGAGGAAGAAAACCTTTACGTCCTCCCCGACGGGCGTTACCTCCCCTGCGGGGTCTACAGGACCGCGGACGGCGGTTCGCTCATTTATGAGCCATCCGAACTAAGCTTCTTCGGGCAGATGCTTGCTCAATTCAAAGAGAGCTGGAGGCTTGATTGCCCGTTAGATCGACACTGTTCCGGACCATGGGATGGGTAGGATGCCTCCCACCGCGGCCTGTGAGGTAAAATCTTGCCTGCCGCGGAATCCGCCTGCGGGCAGCGCTCCGATCTCCGATTGGGGTGAAGCCTATGGACTTGTTTCTTGAAATCCTGCGCCTCTCGATGTACGTGACCGGCATTGCCCGGAACCTCTACGCGATCTGGCGGGAATATAAGCAGTAACGGATAGCGAAGGGAGTCATAGAAAAGGACCGGTTGCAGCCGGCCCTAGACGATAATACCTGCGTTGCCCGCGTCTCCGAAGTTAAGCGCTGAGGAGCGGGTTCCGCGGCACAACCTGATTCTACCCAGTGGAAAGGCTCTTTTACAGCTGTTCCACCGATTATTTACATCTGGCACCCTCAAACAATCAGACGACAGTCCGCACTCCTGCGAGCTGCCCCGTTCCTCTAGCTATCGCATCGCAGCGCCAACCGGCTGCGCTTCCCTACTTCCCAAATAGCGCACCCAGCAGACCGCGGCGTTTGGGCTTTTCTTCTCGGTAGGAACCCTCGGCAACCGCTGCCACCTGACGCGGTTGCTCGCCACCTCCACGACGCACGATCTGGTACAGGAACGGCGACTTAACGTATTTGACCTCGATGGGCGTGGCGTGCACGGTGCTTTCTCCGGACAGATGTAGGCTCGGGTTGAGCGGCGCCACAATATGTGTTTCGCGCTTGTCGCTAAACACCACCGCGGCCGCGCGGCCCGTCTGGCCGTTGACGGCGATGCGCACCTGCTCGCCATCGCGGCTGTCCGTCGCCGGGCGATCGACAAAGTAGACCGGCACCATCACCAGGCCGTCCTTATGCTTGCGGGCCTTGCGCGCCCACATGCGAATGCTCTTTTTATTGAGCCCCAGCACCGCCTCGGCATCATTGCCGGCAATGTCGAGCGCCAGCTTATCAATGACCACCTGGTCCTTGGTAGACGCATCGACGGAGACGACGCGGAAGTCACCTTCCTGCATGGCCGGGTCAAACGGCCCAACCTTGGCAAAGTCCCATGGCTCCAGAATGCCCATAAGGCGAACGTCCAGGTAG
>URFU01000109.1 GCA_900547125.1 uncultured Collinsella sp. | reverse complement strand
GCTCTTCGGCGCCGCCGCCGGCGCCATCATCGGCGTTGCCCTGGCTCCGCGCTCGGGCGCCGAGACCCGCGCCATGGCTGCCGATATCGCCAACGACGCCTGGGATAACATGCGCGACACCTACGAGCACGGTGCCGAGGAGGCCCGCGCCGCGGTCAACGATTTTGGCCCGATGGTCGACGCCAAGACCGATGACCTGCGTGCCAAGGTTGACCTTGCCCGCGAGCGCATGGACCAGCTGCGTGAGCAGCTCAACGACGCCATCTCGGGCGGTAACGTGACGCCCGCCGCCGATGTCGTGGTCGAAAACGCCGTCGAGGCCGACGCCGAGGCCGCGGAGCCTTCGACCGAGGCATAATGCGCGCCGGGGATTTTGTCGGCGCCAAGATCTATCGCAAGCCTACCGAGGATAAGCGCACCAAAAAAGACGGCACGCCGCGCAGCCCTAAAAAGCTCGGCAAGATTCACTTTCCGGTCTTTACCCCGGGCGGTACGCGCGTGGTGTGCTTTATGGTGCGCCAGTCCGATATCGCGGGCATGATCGAGCGCCCCGACCGATTTGTGGCGCTCGATGCCATTGGCGTCTACGAGGGCGCCATCGCGGTTGACGACGTCAAGGGCACCTACGATGCCGCTGCGGCCAAGCGCCTCGACATCAACCTGGACGATTGCATTATCTGGGTTGGCATGGACGTGCGCACGGAGTCGGGCGATGTCGTGGGCTATTGCTCGGATGTGGAGTTCAAGCCGCGTTCGGGCATCGTGCAGACGTTCTATGTGACCACTGGCACTGCCTCGAGTGTGCTGGTGGGCGACACGCAGATGCCGCCCACGATGCTGCGCGGCTATGCGGACGGCGCGATGATCGTTTCGGACGAAGTCAAGTCGCTCGGGTATTCGGGCGGCGCGGCCGCCAAGGCTGCCGAGGCCAGCGTCGTGGTGGGCGATAAGGTCAAGAAGGGCGCCAAGGTGCTCGATGACAAGGGTTCGGTCGCCGTGGACAAGGGCAGTCGCGCGCTGGGCAAGCAGCTCGGCAAGACGCGCGGTATGTTCAAGGCCTTTAAGGACGAATATCAAAAGGCGAGCGGGCGCTCGTCGAAAGCCAGCAAATAGCGACGTACCAATTGATGGGAGGCAAGCCGGAGACCTGTTGCTCCGGCTTGCTGCGTTTATGGGGGAGGGCACATGCGCCAAAACGGATCATATTCACACGGACGCTCGGGCTCGCGTCCGACGGCGCGCCGCGATCTGGGGCAGCTGCCCAGCGGTCAGCGCAAGCGTCACCGTAAGCCCGGCGCGATGTATCTCAACCATAGCCGCGGCTTTAGCGACCGCAGCGCTCGCATCGGCAACGGACGCACGCCCCGCCGTCCGTCTCGCCTGCCCTATGCGCTCATCGCCGTGGGTTGCGCGCTCGTGCTGTTCATCGCTGCTGTCGTGGGCTACGTCAACCGCAGCGTGGATGTCGTCCTCAACGGCCAGGAGACTGCGGTGCGCGTCGGCTCTACGCTGCAAAATCTCATCGACGACCAGGAGCTGACCGATACCTACGACGCCGGGGACTTGCTGGCCGTTGACGACAGCGTGCTTACTCGCCATGGCGGCGAAAAGCTGTCGGTAAAAGTGGACGGCAAGCGCATAAAACAGGGCAAGTGGAAAAGCCGCGAGCTTACGGGCGGCGAGAAGGTGACGGTCAAAGACGGCCGCGACACGTATGAGAAGCATGAGGTCCAGGCGACGGCTATCGAGCCCAAGCTCAAGGTCGAGGGCACGGGTGCCATCGAGTACGTTAAGACGTGGGGTATCCAGGGTCGCTCTGAGGTGTGGGTCGGCGACCAGTCGGGCAAGACGCAGGACCGCGGCGAGGTCGTGCCCGCCACCGATTGCGTGGTCGAGTGCGCGAGCGTGGCGCCCAAGGGCAACGAAAAGTACGTGGCGCTGACGTTTGATGAGGGCCCGAGCGGAGCGACCAAGCAGATCTTGCAGGTGCTCAAGGAAAAGGGCGTCACCGCGACGTTCTTCCTGTCGGGCGATGCGGCCGAGGCCTCGCCCGCCACGGCCAAGGCGATTGTCGATGCCGGCTGCGAGGTCGGCTCCAACAGTTACAGCGACGAATCGCTCAAGGGCCAGGACCGCGATGCGGTGCGCGAGCAGGTTTCGAAGGGTACCGAGGCGATCAAGTCCGCGACCGGAACGTCGACGATGCTTTTGCGTGCTCCCTACGCAGCCTTTGACGAGCAAAACTGGATTGATGCGATGGACCTGGTGTCTGCTGTGGTCTCGTGGAATATCGATTCGGGCGACTGGCTGCTCAACGGTGCCGACGAGCAGGTCTCGACGGTGCTCGATTCGGTGACGCCGGGCAACATTGTGCTGCTGACCGATAACGATGAATGCGCCGAGCAGACGCTCGAGGCGCTGCCGCAGATTATCGACGGGCTTATTGCCGACGGCTACAAAATCGTGACGCTCAGCGATCTGGTCAAGACGGATACATCGCTGAGCAAAAAGCTCACCTCGCTGACGAAGGTCACCATGCCCAAAAACGCCGTGTTCCCCCAGCTCGCCGAAGATGACGACACCACAGACTAGTCATGTAAGAACGTCCCCAATGATTATGTCACGGATGCGTCAGCGTTTGGTATGCCTGCAATGTGCAGCGCATAAAATCGATGCCGCAGGGCGATGCTGATGCTATAGTTACTGCGGATAACAAGGGTCAAGAGAAAGGCTGCAGGTGAAATCCAAACCTCGACCATACAGTCGATGACCCCATGCAGGTGCTTCTTGCGCATGTACGGGGTGTGAGCGCCGAGCGGCGTGCCGCCCGCGCATGCGTATACATATCTAAAAGTCCACGGACGGCGTGCCGGCATGGCCGCAGTTCGAAGGGATAATGATGGGGAGCACCAGTGAATTATCTGAGTGAGATGCTCAAATTGCCGGTCTTGGACGTCGATGGCGAAAAGCTCGGCGTTGTGAACGATTTTGGCATTGCTACCGGCGAAGTTTTTCCGCACGTAACGTCGCTCGCGTTCCGCGGACCCGGCAAGACGCCGTTTATGATCAGCTGGCGCAAATGGGTCGACCGTATCGACGAGACGGGCGTACACCTTAAGTCGCCGGCCACCGAAATCCGTTTTTCGTACCTGCAGCCGACCGAACTCTTGCTCGCGCGCGACGTGCTCAACAAGCAGATTGTCGACACGCAGGGCATGAAGGTCGTGCGCGTCAACGACATCAAGTTTTCCATGTCGGGCGAAAATCAGCTGCGTCTGCTGGGTGCCGAAGTTGGCGCCCGTGGTCTGCTGCGCGCGATCAGCCCCGCCCTCGAGCATGTCGTCGAGAGCTTTATGAAGCACCTGGGCAAACCGCTCGGCGAGGACATCATCGCCTGGTCCTACATGGACCTGCTCGACCGTTCGACTAAAAACATTCAGCTGTCGGTGTCGCATAAGACGCTCGGCGAGCTGCACCCTGCCGACATTGCCGACATTATCGAGCAGCTCGACCCGCGCCTGCGTGCGCAGGTGTTCGCGCAGCTCGACACCGCCCAGGCCGCCGAGGCCATCTCGGAGTTCGACGACGACGAGCTTATGACCGAGATGCTCGAGGGCCTGTCCGATACGGACGCATCGTCGATGCTGGCCATGATGGACCCGGACGACGCCGCCGACCTGATCGATGAGCTCGATTACGAGAAGGCCGAGAAGCTTCTGCGCCTGATGGGCGTTCAGGAGGAGAAGGCGATTCGTAACCTGCTGGGCTATGAGGACAACACCGCCGGCCGTATCATGACCTCGGAGTTTGTCTCCCTGCCCGCCACGGCGACGGTCGGTGACGCCATCGAGGCGATTCGCAAGCTCGACGAGGACTTCGAGAGCGTCTACTACGTCTATACCGAGGACCCGAGCGGCATGCTCACCGGCGTCCTTTCGCTGCGCACGCTCATCGTGGCCGACCGCGATGCCACGCTGGGCCAGCTGGCCTATCGCGACCTGGTTTATGTGTCGCCCGACGATGACCAGGAAGACGTAACGGACGAGATGACCAAGTACGACCTGGTCGCCATCCCCGTTTGCGACGAGAACCGTCATATTTTGGGTATCGTGACCTTTGACGACGCCATGGACGTTATCGCCGAGGAGCACCAGGAGGACCTGCAGATCGCAGGCGTCGGTTCGGGCGACAGCGCGTCCGACGACTCGACGAATGTGCTCAGCTGGTTTGTGCATCGCCAGTACTGGGTTGTCGTGTGGGGTATTGCCTCGTGCATCATGGCAACAGTGCTGGGGACGGCGCTGGGCTCTGCGCATCTGGTGGTGTTCCCCATGTGCGCCATGCCGCTCGTGTTGCTGGCTGCCTCGCGTATGGTGTCGTTCGTCAAGAACTACTTCCTGGAGTACGACGGCCATGACGATGAGCCCAAGCCGTATCTGGGGTTCTTCTTCCAGAGCACGGGCATGGGCCTGATTCTGTCGCTCGTGACCTACCTGTGCGCCCAGCTGGTGCGCACCGCCGCATTCCTCGACGCACCCATGTTTGAAGAGCAGCTCTTTACCGGCTGCTTTAACATTGCGGCCATCGTTTGCCTGATTGGCAACATGAGCGCCGTGATTTACCTGATGGTGCTGTTCTGGCGTGACGAGCACGACCTCAATACGTCGGGTACCGCCATGAACGTCATTGCCGTCATGATCTCATGCGTGGCGTACTGCATCGCCGCAGTGCTGCTCACCATGTCGGTCATGGGTTAGGTGGTCGCGTGCAAAACACGAAGCAAAAGGCGAGCACCAAGCAAAAGTTGACCATCGCGGCCATCTTTGGCGCCATGGGCCCTGGCCTTCTGGCGGCGCTTTCGGGCAATGACGCCGGCGGCATCGCCACGTATTCCAGCGCCGGTGCCAGCTATGGCTACAAGATGCTGTGGATGCTTCCCGTCATGACCGTGCTGCTTATCGTGACGCAGGAGACTGCGGCGCGTTGTGGCTGCGTCACAGGCAAGGGCTTGGCCTCGCTCATCCGCGAGCGCTTTGGCGTGCGCAGGAGCGTGCTGGCCATGGCGGCGCTGCTGATCGCCAACACGGCCGTTACCATCTCGGAGTTTGCGGGTATCGCGAGCGGTCTTGCTCTCTTTGGCGTGCCGGCGAGCATTTCGGTGCCGCTCGTGGCGCTGCTGGTTTGGATGCTTACCATGTCGGGCAGCTTCCAACGCATCGAGAAGATTCTGCTGCTGGTGAGCTGCGTGTTTGTGACCTACATCGTCGCTGCATTTATGGCTGGTCCCAGCTGGGGCGAGGTGGCAGTCGACCTGGTTGTGCCCAATATCCAAAACGATCCCAGCTACGTGTCGCTTGTGGTCGCAACGATCGGTACCACCATCGCGCCGTGGATGATTTTCTTGGCGCAGAACAACGTGGTCGATAAGAATGCGGGCGAGGACGATATCGTGCTGCAACGTATCGACACCGTGAGCGGCTCGATCGCCGCCGATGTCATCGCCGGCTTTATTATCATAACGACCGGTACGGTGTTGTTCCCTGCGGGCATTCAGATCAGCGATGCTGCCGACGCCGCCCGCGCGTTGGAGCCCATCGCGGGCCAGTGGTCTACGGTGCTGTTTGCCTCGGGCCTGGTCGCGGCGAGCTTCTTGGCCGCCTGTGTGCTGCCGGGCGTTACGTCCAGTGCCATCTGCGAGGCATTTGGCTGGGAGCGCGGTGCCGATCGCAGCTGGGACGAGGCCCCGGTCTACCGCGGCATCATTACGGCCATCATTGGCATCTCTGCCGTGCTGGTGCTCATGCCCGGCGTCGACCTGTTCCAGATTATGATGACCTCGCAGGTCATCAACGGCGTGCTGTTGCCCGTGGTTTTGGTGTTCCAGGTGCTTATTGCCGCCGATCGTCACATTATGGGCGCTAACCGCAACGGCCGCGTGTGGAATGTGCTCACGTGGGCGACTATCGGTGTGATTACGGTGCTGACGGGCGTCATGTTTGTTCTGCAGGCGATGGGTTACGGCGCATAGCACCTCTATTAGATTCTAAACAGGCCGCCGCCATGGGCTGCGGCCTGTTTTTTGCCTGTTGTAGGGGGGGTCGGTTATATACGTGTGGGCAAAAACTGCCAAATATGAGTACTGTTGCTACTCATGTGACAATTAAGACGAAGAAATTAATGAACATAAACAAGGTATCTGTTTATTAATTTTAATCCTGTCAAGTTCCAAACCCGCTATTGCTGCCGGTCCAAAGGGGCGTGGTGGCCGAGAGGGAGCCATTTTGGGCATTTTGCCTGCTACTAAAATGGTATCAGTACTCATATTTGGCATTTTTTGCCCACAGCCCTTTGGGGCCGGCTCGAAAAGAGCAATCTGGGGGTGTTTGCTGCGGGCGCGGGGCTTGCAAACGACGCTCGGGGTGGCGCGGAGTTCAGAATTCGGCCGCGGGGGCATGTATCGGCCGCGTCAGGAGTGTCCCTGGGTGCCGGCACATAAGGAACGTCCCTAACTGCCGGAGGGGGCGTCGGATGTGGCCGACGCCCCCTCCGGGTAC
>URFU01000108.1 GCA_900547125.1 uncultured Collinsella sp. | reverse complement strand
TGTTGCCGTCGTTATCGACGTCGATGTTCTCGGCCGCGGGAACCTTGGGCAGGCCAGGCATGGTCAGAACGCTGCCGGTCAGCGCAACCACAAAATGGGCGCCGGCGGAAACCTTGAGCTCGCGCACGGTGATGCGGAAGTTCTCGGGAGCACCCAGGGCCTTGGCGTTGTCGCTAAAGCTGTACTGGGTCTTGGCGACGCACACCGGCAGGTTGCCAAAGCCGTTCTCGCGCAGCTCGGCGAGCTGGCGCTTGGCAGCCGGCGTAAAGTCGACACCGTCGGCGCGGTAAACCTTGGTGGCGACGGCCTCGAGGGCGTCGGCCACATCGGCACCGTCCTCGTAGGCAAACTTGAGCTCGCTCGGCTGCTCAATCAGGCGCATGACCTCATCGGCCAGCTCGAGCGCGCCCTCGCCGCCCTTGGCCCAGACCTCGGAAAGCTTAACGTTGACGCCGAGCTTCTGGCACTCGGACTCGATGAGCGCAAGCTCTGCCTCGGTGTCCGTCGGGAAGCGGTTGATGGCGACCACGCAGGGCAGACCGTAGACATTCTGAATATTGTCAACGTGGCGCAGCAGGTTGGGCATGCCGGCCTTGAGGGCCTCGAGGTTCTCCTCGTTGAGGTCGGCCTTGGCAACGCCGCCGTTGTACTTAAGCGCACGGGCGGTGGCGACAATCACGACAGCGCTGGGGCGGACGCCCGTCATGCGGCACTTGATGTCGAGGAACTTCTCGGCACCCAGATCGGCGCCAAAGCCTGCCTCGGTAATGGCGACATCGCCAAAGCGCATAGCCATGCGAGTGGCCATGATGGAGTTGCAGCCGTGGGCGATATTGGCGAAGGGACCGCCGTGGACAAACGCGGGCGTACCCTCGAGCGTCTGAACCAGGTTGGGTTTGAGCGCATCCTTGAGCAGTGCGGCCATAGCTCCCTGGGCCTTAAGGTCGCGTGCACGGACGGGCTCGCCGGCATAGCTGTAGCCGACAACGATCTCGCCCAAGCGCTCCTTAAGATCGTTGATGCTCGTGGACAGGCACAGGATCGCCATGACCTCGGAGGCAACGGTGATATCGAAGCCGTCCTCGCGCGGCACGCCCTGGGCCTTGCCGCCAATGCCGTCGATAACATGGCGCAGTTGGCGGTCGTTCATGTCGACGACACGCTTCCAGGTGATGCGCTTGACGTCGATACCGAGCTGGTTGCCCTGCTGAATATGGTTGTCGAGCATGGCGGCCAGCAGGTTATTGGCGGCGCCGATAGCGTGGAAGTCGCCGGTAAAGTGCAGGTTGATATCCTCCATAGGGATGACCTGGGCCCAACCGCCGCCGGCGGCACCGCCCTTTACGCCAAAGACAGGACCGAGCGAAGGCTCGCGCAGGGCCACGGCGCTCTTGACGCCGCGACGGCGCAGGCCATCGGCCAGACCGATGGTCGTGGTGGTCTTGCCCTCGCCGGCGGGCGAGGGGTTGATGGCGGTCACGAGGACGAGCTTGGCCTGGTGATCGGTCGGCTCGTTGAGCAGTGAATAGTCGACCTTAGCCTTGTCGAAGCCGTACGGAATCAGGTGCTTTACGTCGACGCCGGCGTTCTTAGCCACCTCGGTAATGGGCAGCGGCGTGACGGAACGTGCGATTTCGATGTCAGTAGGCATGGGCGGTCCTTTCGTTACCGGATGAGAAAAAGACCAATTCAGCATAGCACGGGCGCGCAATAGTAAAACACCCGTAACCGATGAATGGCGATATGTTTATCCAATGCTCAGCGATAGCCTACAGACCAGCCAAAACAAACCCGCCCCTAAACGGCTGGCTCGATGCCCAAGTGCTCAAAGGTGCGAAGCGTTGCCTGGCGGCCCTGGGGGGTGCGAATCATCAAGCCGCACTGCAACAGATAGGGCTCATAGACATCCTCGAGCGTACCCGGATCCTCGCCCACCGCGCTGGCAAGGGTCGTCAGGCCCACGGCACGGCCGGAAAACGTCTTGGCAAGCGTCTCCAAGATACGAATGTCCATCCAGTCCAGGCCAAGCTCATCAATCTCGAAGAACTCGAGCGCCTGACGGCAAATATCAAGCTCAATAGGACCGTTGCCGCGCACCTGCGCATAGTCGCGCACGCGCTTGAGCAGACGGTTGGCCAAGCGCGGCGTGCCACGCGAGCGCGAGCCGATCTCGAGCGCGCTCGGATGGTCGATCGTCACGCCCAGGATGGTCGCCGAGCGCGTCACGATCTGGGCAAGCTCCTCGACCGTGTAGTAGTCCAGGCGATACGAAATGCCAAAGCGGTCGCGTAGCGGGCCGGTCAGCATACCCGAGCGGGTCGTTGCCGCCACCAGCGTAAACTTGGGAATATCTAGGCGAATCGAACGTGCGGCCGGACCTTTACCGATCACGATATCGAGCGCAAAGTCCTCCATAGCGGGATATAGGACTTCCTCGACCGACCGGTTAAGGCGGTGGATCTCATCGATAAACAGCACGTCACCCGGCTGCAAGTTAGTCAGGATGGCCGCCAGGTCACCGGTACGCGCAATAGCCGGGCCGCTCGTCGTCTTGATCTGAGCGCCCAGCTCGTTGGCGATAACCGTGGCCAACGTGGTCTTGCCCAGGCCCGGAGGGCCCGAGAAAATCACGTGGTCGAGCGTCTCGCCACGGCTCTGCGCCGCCTCGATCAGCACGCGAAGGCTCTGCTTGATATGCTCCTGACCGCAGTAGTCGTCCAAGCGCTGGGGACGCAGGGTACGGTCGACATCGAGGTCCTCGGGTGTCAGTTCCGAGCCCACCATACGCTCACCGTGCGCCATGGATGCCGCCGGCGAGTTGCCGGGCGTCGACCACAAGTCCTGAGAGTCATCGGCTTCCCACATCACGCATCCATTCCGAGTCGCTTAAGCGCCGCGCCGAGCAGGTCCTCGACACGCATATCCTGCCCATCATACCCGCTCAGGGCAACCTCGGTCTCCTGCGGGCTAAAGCCCATGGAAAGGAGTGCCGCGCGGGCGTCATCGATTGCCGAGGGAGCGGCGGCGGGGACCGGCATCGCAGCCTGACCGGGGATTACGTCGACCGGAACAAAGCCCTTGTCCTTGGCAAAGGTACTCTTGAGCTCCAAGATGAGGCGCTGGGCGGTCTTTTTGCCCACACCGGGAACCTTGGCCATGCCCTTGTCGTCCTCGGCCATCACCAGGGAATACAGCTGTCCCACGGTATAGGTGGAAAGCACAGCAAGCGCCAGGCGCGGACCGACGCCCGAGACAGAAACGAGCCGATCGAACATCGTGCGCTCGTCCTTGGAAGCAAAGCCAAAGAGCGTCATGGCGTCCTCGCGCACCTGCATGCGGGTATAGAGGCGAACCTCGCCGCCGGGCGTAGGCAGCGTGGCGGCAGTGCTGCCCGAAATACCGAGTTCAAAGCCCACGCCCGATACATCGACGACGGCCGAGCTCATCGTGGCCTCGACAAGCGTTCCATGGAGCTGGGAGATCATCAGTATCCGGTTCCTCTCTGTTGATAGAACTCGCCGCCGGTAAGTGCCCGGGTACGGCTTAGGTTAACGTGACAGATGGCGCAAGCCAGGGCATCGGCGGCATGGTCTGGGTGTGGGTCGTGATCAAGCTGCGTGAGCGTGCGCACCATGTAGGCAACCTGCCGTTTATCTGCGGCGCCGGTACCCACAACAGCCTGCTTAATCTGCATGGGCGTATACTCGCCAATCTCGAGTGCGCATTCCGAAAGCGCCACGAGTGCAGCACCGCGGGCATGCGCCGTAGGGATGGCCGAGCGAACGTTGGCGCCAAAGTAAATGCTCTCGATGGCGGCAGTATCGGGGCGGTAGCGCTCGACGACGCCCTTGAGGTCGCGGGCGATATGCGACAGGCGCACCGCGAGCGGGCTGCCCGCGCTGGTCTCGATACAACCGTAGGCACGGCAGCGGACCTCGCCACGCCGCTCCTCGATAATCCCCCAGCCCGTATGGGCCAAACCAGGGTCGATACCCAAGATAACCAAGCCGACCTCCCCTCGTCACAAGCACAGCGCAAGGCAAGGCCCCGCGCATCATTCACGAACGTCTGTTCTAGAATAACACAACGGGACCAAGACGCTTAGTTGAAGTATCGGGGTTGGGAGCAAATCCCGTCCCCAGCTTAATTCTGCGAGAAGAACGGAAACTGCCTCGGATCTATCGGCGGATGCGGCATCGGACCTCCCTGGGGCCCACCCTGCGGTCCGCCCTGACCGCCCATCATCTTATCAATGGCGTCCTGGACCTCGCCCTCAAACCGCTTCATGCCCTCGTGCAGACGACGCTGACCGTCCTCGGAGCGCAGCTCTTCCATCTGCTCGGGTGAAATACCCAACAGCTCGCCCAATAAGCCCATCATCTCGCCGCGCATACGGTCACTCGTATCGTCATCGGCAAAACGGCGCACCTCGGCGCGTGCCAGAGAATCAACCGTCATGCGCTCCTTACCGTTGAGCCCCAGATCGGACCACGCAAGCATGTACGGCCAGGCGCGCTCGACAAACGAACGGGCCGAAACGATCGGCACCGTCGGTAACATGCGACGAGCAGCCTCACCCTGGCGCACGAGCATCAGCAGCAGCGAGCAGGCCTCGGGCTTGGCGGCGGCCATCGGGATGTCGTCGAAAGGTCGATTGCGGTCCACGTGCGACTCAAGCGCACCATCGACCTCACCCGGCTCAAGCCCGCCGAGCAGCTGTGCCGCGCGGTCGAGCATATCGACCGGACCGTCGAGCGTCGAGAGCGCCTGCGCCAACACGCGATCCATGCAATCCTCTACCGCGTTGAGCGTCACGAGCTCTTGGGGCACCACGGCCGAGGCGCGGTTGCGCACGCGTGCCACAAACTCGAGCGTCGACAGATACACGTCGCCAAAGGGCGCAAAGTCGCCCTGGTAGCCGCCGGACAGCGCGGGCGCCGCCAGTGCATACTCAGTCTTGGAAAGCGAGCTCAACGCCATGGCGCCCAGCTCGAGCGCCGTATCCTCGAGCATCAGGCCCAGCGCGCGCGAACGCAGGCGCTCGGCATCGCCCGCCGACACGTCGCGGTCGAGCACGCGCTCCGCATCCGGCGCATCGCGCTCGACGGTGCGAATGTGCAGGCGCTCAGCGATTGAGCGAACAGCAGAACAGCGGGCGGCCTCGGCCTCCTCCTGCGCCGGCGTAAAGATGCGGTTGCGCCCCAGCACCAGGCCAATCACATTACGCGGACCCAAGGCGTCGACGGCGAGCGCCGCCAACAGGGACGACGGCAGATCGCCCTCGAGCGCCACCACGGCACGCGACGCACCGCGAGCGCGGGCATTGTCGCGCACGGCAAGCACCAGCGCCTGCCACAGCCATTCCTCGGAGCGAAACTCGGGCAGCTCGTGGTCCTCCAGGGCATCGAGCATCACGCCGCGCTGAATCTCCTGAACCAGCAGGCTCTCCTCAAAACACGGCGCCTGGGCCACCACACGACCACAGTCGTCGAGCACAAACGAACCGCCGGTATACACCGACTCGTCATAGGCACCGCCAGGCGCCATGCAGGCAAACCACACGCTGCTCTAGGAGGCGATCTTGCGGTAGGCACCGCTGCGAACGGCGGCAATTGCAGCGGTCTCGCGGTCGGTCATATCAAACGCGTTGAACTGAAAATAGGCGATGAGGTCGACGCCGGTCGGCAGCATCTCGAGCTCGCGGTCCAAGTCGAAGATCACGGCGATACGCACGCCGTCCACGTCGAAGACCGGCGGCGCCCAACGGGCATCGCCGTTCCCACCGCGCTGCAGGGCGATGCTTGCGCGCGCTGGCACCACGCGACCATCCTTAAGCATCATGTAGTCAAGCAGGGGCTGGCCCTCAAACGAAACCGCAGCGGGCACGATGCAGATCATATCGAGCTCTTGGATGCGCTCGGCAACGCCCGTCAGACCCGTCAGCATATCGTGCTCAAAATCGGCAGCGCCCACCAGGCTGCCCGGCATGGCGCCCATAAAGAGCGGAGCCGGAACGCACAGCACGCGCGCGCCGCGCTCATGAGCCAAGCGAGCCTGGTCCTCGATGCGGCCGCAAATGCCCTCGATGTCACCCAGGCGCATATCGATCTGTGCAAGTGCGAGCTTCATGGCCCAGCCCTTTCCGTCGTAAATCGTCGTTGTCGTAGTAAAAGCGCCGGCCGCATAATGCAGCCGGCGCTCGCATGTGCATATGCTAGCTATGATACCCCGAGCGGGGGCGCGCTCCTAGAACGTCGCGGACCACAGCCCATGCAGGTTGCAGTAGGCATAGACGGTACCGGTCTTGGAGCCGCCAGCGAAAAACGTCGTGGGCTTCATGCCGGGCTCAAGGTAATGGACCTCCAGGCGGCCCTCGGCCTCAAGCGCGATCCACTCGATGTAGTGCTCGGGCAGCATGGGGTGCTCCGTCGAGCCCACACGTGCGCGAATGACGTGGCCGTCGCGCTCAATCTCGACAACAGGCACATGCTTCTCGTGCGCCGCATCCTCGGTGTTTGCCGTCAGCTCCGTGCAGCCGGCAGGGGTTGCAACGCCGTCGCCAAGGGCGGCAACGAGCTTGCCGTCGGAGTCCTTAAAGAATTTCGCCATGATGTTCTCCTTTGCTGATGTGCCAATATTCCTGATGCTTCTTATGCCCAAAGGCAGGCGAACCATCCACGGCGTGGCAAATGAAC
>URFU01000107.1 GCA_900547125.1 uncultured Collinsella sp. | reverse complement strand
TTCCCGCTTTGGGGTGCGAGCCGGGTGGCAAGCAGGAGGTCTACGGTCTCATGTTTCAGCAGTCCGCGTTGCTGGTGCGTGACCACGGGGACGAGCTTCCGGAATGGCAGCGTCAAGAGATCGAGCGCGCCATCGGGGAGGATGGTAAGAACAACTACACGTGGTTTTTAACCGACTCCGTTAAAGACCCCACGTTTGGTAAGGCCGACGAGCTCGATTTTGCAGCCTATTTTGGCGCGTGGGTAGCGGGGCTCCTACAGCATCCACTTTGTTATCTCGAGGCATATCTGGGAGTTCAGATTGGCTGGTATGCCATGCCGGCGGCGGGAAGCGAGGCCTTGTCGCCCTATGTGACTCCTGTCGACGGACACAACGTGAGCCACGTGTTTCCCCGCTCGCGGGATTTGGGATTGAGCTGGTCCGATGCGACCTTGGGCCGCAGTGTCGAGTCGCTCGTTGCATGGCTTCAGTCGACGCCGGTCGGCATGCTTATTGGCGCCAAGGCGCTTTGGTCGACCTGGGGTATGGCGTTTCTGCTGCTGGAGATAAAACGTCGTGCGCCCCAGAAACTCTATCTGATGGCGCCGCTCGTTGCGGCAAACCTTGTTCTTTGGATCTCGCCGACGTCGTACACGACCGAGTCGATGCGCTACCTGCTGCCGTTGTTGTTCTGGTTGCCGGTAAGCACGGCGATGACTTTTGCCAGCGTTGCATCGACCGAATAAAACCGAGCCAAGGGATTAGGCAATTATCGACCGTATATCGCTGCGGGGTAGCTAATTTGGGACGGGGCTTTTTTAGCTACCCTTTTTGGACGACTTCGCACTCTTTTATTCAATGTAAGGGTAGATAAAAAAGCCCCGTCCCAAATTAGCTACCCAGTGCAATGACCGTGTGGTTAGTTGCGCTTGAGGTGGACGACGGTTTCGCAGTGGAAGGTTTGCGGGAATAGGTCGACTGGCGTGATCTTGACGGGGGAGAAGGTGCCCTCCTCGACAAAGCGCTTGAGGTCGCGGGCCAGAGTTGCCGGGTCGCAGCTCACGTAGGCGACATCACGGGCGCTCGTGCTCGCGATGAGGTCGATCGCCTCGGGGGCGAGGCCCGCACGCGGCGGGTCGACCACCAGGACATCGGCGTCCTGATCGGGGAACTCGCGTACCGCATCGCCGCCGATGACGTCGACGTTGTCGAGCTTGTTGATCTCCAGATTGCGACGCAGGTCGCGCACGGCCGGGCCGTAGGCCTCGACGGCGGCGACGTAATCGCAGCGGCGGGCGAGCGGCAGGGTAAAGGTTCCGGCGCCGCAATACAGGTCCACGGCAAGCTCATCTTCCTGCGGATCGAGTGCGTCCATAACGAGCTCGATCAAAATCTCGGCACCCTTGGTATTGACCTGGAAGAACGACGGAGCAGATAGGCGCATCTGGTTCTCGGCGATGTTCTCAGTCCACGAGCCCTCGCCGGCGAGCATCTCGACTTTGGAGACACGGCGGGCTTTCTTTTCGCCCTTGCTCATCACACGCACGATGCTCGTGGGGTGCGCGGCGTCTGCCAGCACGCGCGAGACCTGCGAGCGCGGGAAGGAACCCGTGGGCGTCCAGAGTGCGACCTCGAGCGCCTTGGTGCGGCGCGAAGCGCGAATGCCCACGCGTTCGAGCCCCAAGTCATGGCTGCCGCTCAGATAGTTGAGCGCGCCGACGACTGACTTGAGTGCCTTGGGAAAACGCTTATCGAACAGCGGGCACGCATCGACGGTCACGATTTTGCTGGGGTCGACACCGTGCATGCCAAGGCGCACGCGACCGTTGACGACGGTCGGTTCGAGCTCGATTTTATTGCGGTAGCCCCAGTCGTCCTTGGTGTGGCAGATGGGTTGTACCAACTCATCGACCTGCTCAGGAGCGAACTTGCCGATGCGCTCGAGCGTGGAGCGCAGGTTTTGCTCCTTGGCGGCGAGCTGTGCCGTGCGTGAGAGATTGCCCCACGAGCAGCCGCCGCAGATGCCCACGAAGGGGCAGGGAGGCTGAATGCGATCGGGGCTTGGCTCCAGAATCTCGGTGGTGCGGGCGCGCATGAACGACTTGCCGTCCTGTACGACCTCGGCCTCGACGGTGTCGCCTGCCACGGCACCCTGCACAAAGACGGCCTTGCCGTTGTCGGCGTGCGCCAGACCGTCGGCGCCGTAGGTCATCGATTCTATAGTGAGCTTCATATCCCTGCCTGTCATTCGCGTTGTTGTTCGCACCATGGTAGCAGGGAAAAGCGCCCCGCATCCGAGGCTTTCCTCAAATGCGGGGCGCTTCTACAAACTGCTTCTACAAACGACTATTTCGTCTTGCCGGTAATGAGCGTCTTAAGACCCAGGCCGATCAGGCCCAGACCCATGCGCACGCGGCCGGGGCGATGGCGCTCGATGGCCTTGGTCTTGCCGGCGGGCTTATCGCGACGGGCGCTCGTCTCGGGTGCGGGCGTGGTGACCTGCGGCTCGGGCTGAGGTGCGGGTGCAGGCTCGGGCTGAGGTGCAGGTGCAGGCTCGGGCTCAATGACGGTCGCCTGGACCTTCTGAACCTCGAGTGTGGCCGGCTGCGGTTTGGGCTCAGACTGGGACGCGGGCGTGGGTTCTGCCTTGGCGGCGGGCTCGGCGTTGCGATATGCACGCTCCAGCAGGGCTTCCTGCGAGTTGAAGGGCTTCTCACCCTCTGCACGCTCCACGGGGACCCAGGTGCCGTCGCTCGCGAGGCTGCGGGCCTTCACGTTGTCGCGCAGCTGCATGCCCATGTACTCGTGCACCAGGGCACGGCAGGTGGGGTCGAGCACGGGGAAGGCGATCTCCACGCGGTGCTCGGTGTTGCGCGTCATCATGTCGGCCGAGCTCAGATAGATCATGTCCGAGTCCACGCCAAAGGCGTAAACGCGCGCATGCTCCAAAAAGCGTCCGACGATAGAACGGACATGCACGTTCTCGGTCTTGCCCGGAACGCCCGGCTTGAGGCACGAGATGCCGCGGATGATCATGTCTACGCGCACGCCGGCACACGCTGCCTCGGCGATCTTGTCGATAACCTCGCGGTCGGTCAGCGAGTTGAGCTTAAAGAACACACGGGCGGGCTCGCCAGCGAGGGCACGCTGGATCTCGCGATCCAGGCCGCGCATAATGAGTGGCTTCAGGCCGACCGGCGCCACGCCCAGGAAGCGGTAATCGCCGCGCAGGTTGCCCAGCGACAGGTTGCGGAAGAACAAGTTGGCGTCCTCGCCGATGCCGGGATGGGCGGTCATGAGCATAAAGTCGCTGTAGAGCTTGGCCGTCTTCTCGTTAAAGTTGCCGGTGCCCAACAGCGTCAGGCGTGTAAGCGCCATGCCCTCGCGATAGGTGAGCTGGCAGATCTTGGAGTGGCACTTAAAGCCTTCGGAGCCGTAGATGACGGTGCAGCCTGCCTCTTCCAGACGCTCGGCCCACTCGATGTTGTTCTGCTCGTCAAAGCGGGCGCGGAGCTCCATGAGCACCGTGACCTCTTTGCCGTTCTCGGCGGCATCGATCAGCGACTCGCACAGGCGGCTCTGCTTGGCCACGCGGTAGAGCGTGATGCGCAGCGAGATGCACTCGGGGTCGTAGGCGGCCTCGTGTACCAGATCCAGGAAGGGGTTCATGGTCTCATAGGGATAAAAGAGCAGTTTGTCGTGCTGAAGCACCTGCTCGCGGATGGAGCGGGACATATCGATGGTGGGGTTGGGCTGCGGCTTAAATGGCGTAAAGAGCAGCTCGTTGCGCAGGTGCTCGGGAATCTTGCCCTCAATGCCAAAGACATAGCCCAGGTTGAGCGGGATATCGCAGGTAAAGACCGAGCGACGCGAGAGCTCGAGCGCCTTGCGGATAGTCTTGAGCGTCTGCTTCTCGAGTGAGCCCGAGACGGCGAGCACTACCGGCTGCAGGCGCAGGCGCTTCTTGAGGATGCGCTTCATGTGCTGGCGGTAATCCTCTTCTTCCTCGACGCCCTCGCCGTCCGGGTCGATGTCGGCGTTGCGGGTGACGCGGATGAGCGCGCGGTCGAGCGGCTTATAGGAGCCAAAGCAGCTGTCCAGGCAGGCGAGGATGACGTCCTCGAGCAAGATGTAGGAGTAGGTGCCGGTGGGCGAGGGGATCTCGACCACGCGGTTCATCGAGGCGGGAATCTCGATCAGGCCCAGCAGACTTTCCTCGTCGGTGACACCGTCCAGGCCGCACGCCAGGTAGAGCGCGCCGTTGCGCAGGTTGGGGAAGGGGTGGCGCGGGTCGATCACCAGCGGTGAGATGACCGGCGACACGTAGGCCTGGAAGTAGCGGGTTACAAAGGTGCGCTCCTCGGGCGTAAGCGAATCGATGCGGGCGCGGTGAACGCCCAAGGTATCGAGCTTGCCCTCGATGCTCTTAAAGATGGACTCCCAACGGGTAAGGAGCCCGGGCATTTCGGCCATGACAGCATCGACCTGTTCGGAGGCGGTCATATTGCTCTTGTTATCGACAGGCTGTTTTTTGAGCTCGGCAAGGTCGGACAGGCCACCCACGCGCACCATGAGAAACTCGTCGAGGTTTGACTCGAAGATCGAGACGAACTTAAGGCGCTCGAACAGCGGCACGGACTCATCAAAAGCCTCGTCGAGCACACGGTTGTCAAAGCGTAGCCAGCTGAGCTCTCGGTTCTGCGTGTACGAGAAGTCGCGCGGCGGTTTGCGCAGCTTTGCGGCGGCTTGCTTTTTTTCGATTTTGCTCGGCATATGCATCTGTCCGTTCAGTCCCCGCAGGGGACGGTAGCCTAACCCTATTCACTATTGTCTCAATTTAGTCGACTTGTGGCGCGGACGTATTGTGCGAACGGTATCTTTACCTACTTCTTACGCTGTCAAGGCATGCGACTAACTGTCCAACTCGTTTTGAAAACAATCTATATCCATACTCAACTGATGAGGATGTATGAATAAGAATGATTGCTAGCTGAATATAATCGAATCCAAATTGAATCATGGACAGACGACATATATATGCAGAAAACAGTTTTAGCTATGCAATTCCTAAACATGAAATTATTTGTGCAATCTTGCTCAATTCCTTAGAAAAAAGAACGATTACCTTTGAAAACCTGCTTTAGAGAACTGAAGTGCATCATGGGGGAATCATATGCGATATACCGTTCATCGCACTTTGCTGACCGTTCGGGGGCGAGGTGGAATTGCGGGTGGTTTTTGGATATAACTAGAGCTGTCAGCAAGCAGCGTCCCATACGGAGGGGCGCTGATACATTCGGCCAGTAAGGCCCGAAAGAAAGGTAGGAGGCCATGACGAAAGGTCTGCACGTGCCTTCCGAGATCGGCAAGCTCAGGAAGGTCTGCCTGCACCGTCCCGGCGACGAGCTCCTCAACCTGCCGCCCGACGAGCTCGAGCGACTCCTGTTCGACGACGTCCCGTTCCTGGAGGTCGCACAGCAGGAGCACGACACCTTCGCCCAGATCCTGAGGGACCAGGGCGTGGAGGTCCTCTACCTCGAGAACCTCGTCGCCGAGGTGTTCGACCAGGTCCCCGGCGCCCGCGCCGAGTTCACCGACCAGTACATCGCCGAGGCCGGCATCCGCGGCCAGCACATGCCGCAGATCGTCCGCGAGAAGCTGGACTCCATCGAGGACAACCTCGAGTTCGTCAAGAAGACCATGGCCGGCATGACCAAGGCCGAGATCGACATGCCCCTCACGGCGTCCACGACCCTCGACTCCCTGGTCAACTCCGAGTCCGAGTCCGACCTGATCATCGACCCGATGCCCAACCTCTACTTCACCCGCGACCCGTTCGCGGTCGTCGGCGAGGGCGTCAACCTCAACCGCATGTACTCGGTCACCCGCAACCGCGAGACCCTGTACGGCAAGTACGTCTTCAAGTACCACCCCGACTACAAGGACGTCTCCCTGTACTTCCGCCGCGACTGCCAGTTCCACACCGAGGGCGGCGACGTGCTGAACATCAACGAGAAGACCCTCGCCGTCGGCATCTCCCAGCGCACCCAGGCCGCCGCTATCGACGTCATGGCCCAGAACATCTTCTGGAACTCCGACTCCAAGGTCGAGCGCATCCTGGCCTTCGACATCCCGGTCTCGCGCGCCTTCATGCACCTCGACACGGTCTTCACCCAGATCGACGTCGATAAGTTCACGATCCACCCCGCCATCATGGGCACCCTGCGCGTCTACGAGCTGACCGCCGGCAAGAACCCGGGCGACGTGAACATCCGCCTGATCGAGGACACCCTCGAGCACGTCCTGGAGGACGCCACCGGCGTCGACCAGGTCAAGCTGATCCCCTGCGGCGGCGGCGACCCGATCGCGGCCTCCCGCGAGCAGTGGAACGACGGCTCCAACACCCTGTGCGTCGAGCCCGGCAAGATCTGCGTCTACGCCCGCAACACCGTCACCAACGACGTGCTGTACAAGGAGGGCCTGGACCTTCTCGTCGTGCCCTCCGCCGAGCTCTCCCGCGGCCGCGGCGGCCCGCGCTGCATGAGCATGCCCTTCTGGCGCGAGGACCTCTAAGGTCTTCAAGGACCCGTACAGGTCTTAATACATACATCTAGCTGCCATTAGATGTCTCCCATTGGGGCGGTGCGGGTATTCGCACCGCCCCATTCTTGTATGAGGAACGTCAACACGATTGGATGACAGCTTTTGTAAGGAGCTTGGCCATGGATATCAAGACAATCGGCGTTGAGGAGTGGCTTAACGTTTGGGAGAAGAGCGCCACGTGGGATATCGCCCAGTCGACGATTTCGTCGCTTACCATGGGCGAGCTGCGCGCGCTCGACGAGCAGGACGGTGCCACGTTCTATGAGTGCCTGGACCGCGAGAAGATGAACTACGGCTGGATCGAGGGTTCGCCTGACTTTAAGGCCGAGGTCGCCAAACTGTATCGCCGCGAGGTCAATCCCGACCACATCCTGCAAACCAACGGCTGTACGGGTGCGAACCTCAACGCCATCATGGCCGTGGTCGAGCCCGGCGACCATGTGATTGCCGAGTGGCCCACCTATGCGCCGCTCTACGAGATTCCGCGCACGCTGGGTGCCGAGGTCGAGTA
>URFU01000106.1 GCA_900547125.1 uncultured Collinsella sp. | reverse complement strand
CCAGGCGCACATCGATGATCTGGGCTATGAAGCAGTTGATAATAAGCTGACCGTCAGCTACAAGGATGGATCGGAGCAGATTATCGAAGATGACGACGCAGGGGTGTTCAACTTATATTTTTCTTATGCGCGCAATAGCGGAGAGAACATCTGGGTGCCAACGAAGTTAATCGATTTCGACCAAGTGGTCTCAGTAACGCTTGAGGGCACGAGGTGCACGTCAACAGGAGAGACTGAAACAGAAGTACCCTTTACCATCGTCTATTCGTAAGGTCTGAGGCCGCTTCCTACTAGGGGAAGCGGCCTATTTTGCGTTAAATGGACGGTTAAAGCGAGTGATATTCGTCTGAATTTCGGAAGTATGCGGCAAAATCTTGATGGGCCGACCACACCGCATATGCTCAAGTGCCCTACCTGCGGGTTTGTTATCGCAAAACCCCTGTGTGCTCGGCAAGTTCATAATTTGCCGCATACTTCCGAAAACGCCGCCGATTTCCATACGACAGATGAGAGCGGATCACCGCTGGAGTGTGGCGTTTCCCCAGATATAATCGACCAAAATAAACCTGTCCCTTTTTGGAAGGTAGCGTTGCCCCGACGAGCACGTCGGATTCCCGGACCGGGCGGCACAGGGGTTAAGTTTGTCGCGAGTTCCGCACGAGCCGGAGGCCACTTAATGTGGCCTCCGTGCGAGCCAGGACTGTAGAGCAGCAAACTTAAAAACTGGGCCGCCCGGTCCGGGAATCCTCCCAAGCGCACAGGAGGGGATTCCTTTTGTGTAGGCTTTGCGGAAATGTACCAATTTTTGGATACGCCCGGCGGCGTGGTCTGTTGACGGCACAGCTAACGCCACGTATCCTATCGAACTGCGTGTTTCGTAGGGGGATGCTGACCCCTCGATTCAAGCCGTTGCACTTTACAGAAAGCTGGAATCATTCGAGAAGGAGTACGCTTTGCCTACTATTAACCAGCTGGTTCGCCAGGGCCGTCGTTCCGTGCCCAAGAAGTCCAAGAACGCTGCTCTGCAGCACAACTCCCAGAAGCGCGGCGTGTGCACCCGCGTCTTCACCACGAGCCCCAAGAAGCCGAACTCGGCTCTTCGTAAGGTTGCCCGTGTTCGCCTCGTCAACGGCATCGAAGTTACTGCTTACATCCCGGGTGAGGGCCACAACCTGCAGGAGCACTCCATCGTGCTCGTCCGCGGCGGTCGTGTCCGTGACCTCCCTGGTGTCCGTTATCACGTCATCCGTGGCGCCTACGACGCTGCTCCGGTCCAGAACCGTATGCAGGCCCGTTCCAAGTACGGTGCTAAGCGCCCCAAGGCCAAATAAGCCAGATAACGTTTTGATACTTTCGCCGTGTGCCGCCTAAGCGCCGCACGGTAGACACTTAAGGAGATTTCACATGCCGCGTCGTGCAGCAGCTAATCGTCGTGAGGTTCAGCCTGACGCCGTTTACAACAACCGCCTGGTGACTCAGCTCATCAACACGGTCCTTCTTGACGGCAAGAAGGCCACCGCTGAGCGCATCGTTTACACCGCTTTCGAGATCGTTGCCGAGAAGTCCGAGGGTGGCGACGCTCTCGCTACCTTCAAGAAGGCTATGGACAACGTCAAGCCCACGCTCGAGGTTAAGCCCAAGCGTGTCGGTGGCGCTACCTATCAGGTCCCGATGGAGGTCAACTCCCGTCGTTCCACCGCTCTGGGTATCCGCTGGATCGTCAACTTCTCCCGCGCTCGCAAGGAGAAGACCATGGCCGAGCGTCTCGCCAACGAGATCCTCGACGCTTCCAACGGCCTGGGCGCTTCCGTCAAGAAGCGTGAGGACGTCTTCAAGATGGCCGAGGCCAACCGCGCGTTCTCTCACTATCGTTGGTAAGTTAAGGTAAGGAACTAACATGGCTAAGCCTAAGTACAAGCTTTCCGATACCCGTAACATCGGCATCATGGCCCACATCGATGCCGGTAAGACCACCACGACCGAGCGTATTCTTTACTACACCGGTAAGACCCACAAGATCGGTGAGGTCCATGAGGGCGCTGCCACCATGGACTGGATGGTTCAGGAGCAGGAGCGCGGCGTAACCATTACCTCCGCTGCTACCACGTGCTTCTGGAAGAAGGACGGTACCGACTACCGCATCCAGATCATCGACACCCCGGGCCACGTTGACTTCACCGCCGAGGTCGAGCGCTGCCTGCGCGTCCTCGATGGCGCTGTCGCCGTCTTCGACGCCGTTGCCGGCGTTCAGCCCCAGTCTGAGACCGTTTGGCGTCAGGCTTCCACCTTCAACGTCCCCCGCATCGCCTTCATCAACAAGTATGACCGCGTGGGCGCTGACTTCTTCAACGCTATCGAGACCATGAAGGATCGTCTCGACGCCAACGCCGTGGCCGCTCAGGTCCCGATGGGCGCCGAGGACAACTTCTGGGGCGTCATCGACCTGGTCACCATGACTGCTTGGGACTTCAAGGCCGACGACAAGGGCATGACCTACCCCGAGCCGATGGACGAGATCCCGGCTGAGTTCGCCGACATCGCTGCCACCAAGCGCGAGGAGCTCCTCGACGCTGCTGCCAGCTTTGACGACGAGCTCATGGAGAAGATCCTCATGGAGGAGGACTTCACCGTCGAGGAGCTCAAGGCTGCTCTGCGCAAGGGCGTTCTGGCCAACGAGCTCAACCTCGTCTTCGTGGGCTCCGCCTACAAGAACAAGGGCGTTCAGGAGCTGCTTGACGCTGTCGTCGACTACCTGCCCAGCCCGCTCGACGTCGAGGCCGTCACCGGTACCGATCCGGACACCGGCGAGGAGATCCAGCGTCATCCTTCCTTCGACGAGCCCTTCTCCGGCCTGGTCTTCAAGATCATGACCGACCCGTTCGTCGGTAAGCTCACCTATGTCCGCGTTTACTCCGGCCGCGCCGAGTCCGGCTCCTACGTGGTCAACGCTTCCAACGGTCAGCGCGAGCGTCTCGGCCGCATCCTCGAGATGAACGCCGCCGAGCGTATCGACCGTGACGACGCTGCCGCCGGCGACATCGTCGCTTGCGTCGGCTTCAAGAACTCCACCACCGGTGACACCCTGTGCGCCGAGGGCAAGGAGATCGTCCTCGAGAAGATCGAGTTTGCTAAGCCCGTTATCGACGTTGCCATCGAGCCCAAGACCAAGGCCGAGCAGGACAAGATGTCCTTGGCTCTGACCAAGCTCGCCGAGGAGGACCCGACCTTCCAGGTGTCCACCAACCACGAGACCGGCCAGACCATCATCGCCGGCATGGGCGAGCTGCACCTCGAGATCATCGTCGACCGTCTGCTCCGCGAGTTCAAGGTTGACGCTAACGTCGGTAAGCCCCAGGTTGCCTACCGCGAGACCGCTGGTCACGACGTCGAGAAGGCTGAGGGCAAGTTCGTCCGTCAGTCCGGCGGTCGCGGTCAGTACGGCCACGCCGTCATCAAGCTCGAGAAGATGGAGGAGGGCTTCGGCTACGAGTTCGTCAACGCTATCGTCGGCGGCGTCGTGCCCAAGGAGTACATCCCGTCCATCGACAAGGGCATTCAGGAGGCCCTGAACACCGGTGTTATCGCCGGCTTCCCGGTCCTCGACGTTAAGGTCACCCTGTTCGACGGTTCTTACCACGAGGTCGACTCCTCCGAGGCCGCCTTCAAGATCGCCGGCTCCATGGCTATCAAGGACGCCCTCAAGAAGTCCGATCCGCAGCTGCTCGAGCCGATCATGGCTGTCGAGGTCGAGACCCCCGAGCAGTACATGGGCGACGTTATGGGCAACCTCTCCGGTCGCCGCGGCAAGATCGAGGGCATGGAGGATCGCAAGAACAGCAAGCTCATCCGTGCCAAGGTGCCGCTGGGCGAGATGTTCGGTTACGCTACCGACCTTCGCTCCCAGACCCAGGGCCGTGCATCGTACACGATGCAGTTCGACTCTTATGAGCCCGCGCCCAAGTCCATCGTGGACGAGGTCATGAGCAAGAACGCCTAAGTTCGAGCTCCCTGTTACGTAATCCTGCGAGAACACTTCTCGCACTCTTTGGAGGTTTAAGTTGGCTACCCAGAAGATCCGCATTCGCCTCAAGGGCTATGATCACGAGGTCGTCGATCAGTCCGCGAAGCTCATCGTTGAGACCGCTCAGAAGACCGGCGCTCGCGTTTCCGGTCCTGTCCCCCTGCCCACCGAGCGCAACCTGTACACGGTTATCCGCTCGCCGCACGTGAACAAGGACTCCCGTGAGCAGTTCGAGATGCGCACCCACAAGCGCCTCATCGACATCCTCGACCCCACCTCGGGCACCGTTGATTCGCTCATGCGTCTCGACCTCCCCGCTGGCGTCGACATCGACATCAAGCTCTAAGCTTTTTGCTCGATAGTGCGATTTGCAAGGCCGCAGCCCTATGGGTTGCGGCCTTTTTTGTGCCGATGGGGTAAAGGGTCTACACTACTGAACTATTCGACAAACGGGTGTAAGAGTAAAACTGTTGGGGGCAGATATAGATGGTCGAGTGGATCGTTCGTCGTGCGCAGGGCGACCGTGCGCGCGTGGGAACGTTGGCAGGCGTGGTGTGTATTCTCGCCAATGTGGCACTATGCGCTGCGAAGGGTGCAATTGGCGTGCTGTCGGGATCGGTTTCGATTGTGGCGGACGCCATGAACAACCTGTCCGATGCCAGCTCGAATATCGTGAGCGTGCTGGGCTTTAAGCTGGCGAGCAAGCCGGCCGCCCCCGAGCATCCTTACGGACATGGTCGCTACGAGTATCTTTCTGGCCTGGTCGTGGCGGCTCTCGTGCTGCTGATTGGCCTTGAGCTTATCAAGTCCTCGTTTGAGCGCATCATCCACCCCGAACCTGTCGAGTTCTCGCTTGCCCTGGTGGCAGTTCTGGCGCTTTCGATGGTTGTAAAGCTGTGGATGGCGGCCCTCAACCAAAAGCTCGGTGATCGCATTGAGTCCGATACGCTGCATGCGACGGCCCAGGATTCCAAGAACGATGTTCTTGCCACGGGTGCTGTGCTGGCGTGCGCGATCGTTTCCCAGGTGACGCATATCAATCTTGATGCCTGGGTTGGACTTGCCGTTGGCGCCTATATTGGCTGGAGCGGCTTTGAGCTCATCCAGGATACGGTGAGCCCGCTTTTGGGCCAGGCACCCGATCCCAAGTTGGTCAAGCACATCCGAGACAAGATCATGAGCTACCCCGGCGTTTTGGGCGTTCATGACCTAATGGTTCACGATTACGGTCCGGGCAGGAAGTTTGCAAGTGCGCACGCCGAGATGGCGGCCGAGGCTAGCCCGCTGGAAAGTCATGACACGCTCGATAACATCGAGCAGTCGTTTAGGGACGAGGACGGCATGATCGTCACGCTCCATTACGATCCCATCGTGACCGACGATCCAAAGGCGGCGAGCATGCGCCTGCGCATCAATGCTATGGCTCAAGAGATCGATAGCCGCCTTTCGATTCACGATTTGCGTTGCGTGCCGGGCCCCACGCACACCAATGTGATCTTTGACTGCGTGCGACCCTCGGATTTGGGCATAGACGCCGAGGACCTAAAGCACGCGTTGGCCCAGAGGGTCGAATCGGAATACCCCAAGTCGATTGCCAAGATTACGATCGACGAAGACTACGTAGGTCATACCCACGAGTAGGATTGCGCCACGCAAGCTATTGATGCAGAAGGGGAGAGCATGAAGAAGCTGTATCTACTCCGTCATGGCCAGACGGAATTCAACGTTAAGAAGCTGGTCCAGGGTCGCTGCGATTCACCGTTGACCGACCTGGGCTGCAAACAAGCTGGAATGGCAGCCGCATGGCTCAAAGCCCACGGCGTCGTCCCCGACAAAGTGGTCTCATCACCCTTAGGCCGCGCCATGGACACGGCAAGTCTCGTCGCATGTGAACTCCTCGGTCCGGACGCCGCTGTCGAGCCCTGCAAAGGCATCATCGAGCGCTGCTACGGCACCTTCGAAGAAGGTCCCCACGATGCCCTTCCCACCGACGTCTGGGATCCGGGCGAGGATTTGGTCCCATTTGGTGGAGAAGGAAGTCATGCCCTGCAGGAGCGAATGGTAGGCACCCTCACCAATCTCATGGGCGCCGAGGGCATCGAAACCCTCCTAGCAGTAAGCCACGGCAGCGCCAGCCGCCAATTCATCAAGGCTGCAGCCCCAGAGGGCTTCGAGTTCCCAACAAAACTCCCCAACTGCGCCATCATGATCTTCGATTTTGACGAAGCAAAGCCACAAGCAGAAGGCGAGCCAATGCAATGCAAGTTCACCCTCCAGCAAATAGTGGACCCTCAACAAAGTCATTAGCCTGAGCGAGCAGAGTTAAGCAGACATCAACGTGTCGTCTCCCGAGCACGGCGGAGGGCCGGAGAAATATATTAAGGTCATCGCGAGTTCCGCACGCAAAGGAGAGCACTTAATGTGCTCTCCGTCGCGAGCAGGACTGTAGAGCAGCAACCTTAATATGTCTCAGGCCCGCCCCCTCCGCCGCACACTGGGAACGTGCCACGCACTTTACCTGCGTAAACAATGTGAGTGAAATATGAATCTCGATGGATACGCCCGCAGCCGTGTATACTAAACAGCTGTGTGTAACCAGGGGAGTATTCTGGCTGGACAAAATGCCTGCTTAATAGGGTTGTCAGGTAGTCCGGACGCAATACAAGACTGGGGAGCACGTCGTGTAAGTAGTGGTCCTCTAGGGGCGTACGCTCGGTGGTGTACGCATTGTCCCAAGACCACGCGAGAGTTGGGATCATATCTTGATCAGCATGATTCTCGGCCGCAAGATTGGCATGACCCAGGTTTGGGACGAGGACGACAACGTCGTTCCCGTCACGGTCATCCAGGCTGGCCCCTGCGCTGTCTCGCAGGTTAAAACTCAGGCAACCGACGGCTATGACGCCGTCCAGATCGGTTTCGGCGACATCAAGGCCAAGAACGTGAACAAGCCCATGGCTGGTCACTTCGCCAAGGCCGGCGGCGAGCCGATGCGCTTCCTGCGCGAGGTCCGCGTCGAGAACGGCGAGGAGCACCACACCGGCGACGTCGTGACCGTCGCTGACTTCGCTGACGTCAAGTCCGTCGACGTCATCGGCACC
>URFU01000105.1 GCA_900547125.1 uncultured Collinsella sp. | reverse complement strand
ATATTCATATCCCCATATATAGATTTCTCCTTGTTTGTTTATTGCCATACTTGTGTTTCCATTGATATATACTTTTTCTATTTCTCCTAATCCTTCTATGCGTGTTGGAATTGATTTTGATTCTGTTGTGTTGTCTCCTAGTTGTCCATAACCGTTATAACCCCAAGAATATACTTGTCCTTCACTGTCTACTGCTAAGTTATAGTAATATCCTGCTGCTATGTCTTTTATGTTGTCTAATGTTACTTCTTTTTCTGTTGTTGTCGTTTGTGTTGATCCGTCTGGTGTTTGTGTTGTTTTTGTCTCTTTGTATATGCCTTTTTCGATTTGTGTTGGTTCTGTAGTTTTTATTGAACTTATTGTTCCGTTTCCCATTTCTCCTTGTGTGTTGTTTCCCCAACTCCAAATTGTTCCATCTTGTTTTAGTGCTAGTGAATGTATGTGTCCTGCTTCTATTTTTTCTTTTTAATTGGCGCCACACATGGTCGAGGACGTTCTGAAAACCAAGCCCGGCCCCCGCCGGACAGGTCACACTACTCGCAGAGCATCTTGGCGATTTGGACGGCGTTGGTTGCCGCGCCCTTACGGATTTGGTCGCCGCAGCACCAGAAGGTGATGCCACGCGCGGCCTCGAGGTTCGAGATGTCGCGGCGCACGCGACCGACCCAAATCAAATCCTGGTCGGACGTATCCATCGGCATGGGGAAGCGGTCGTGTGCATCCTCGGCAGCCATATCGTCAACCAGCTTGACGCCAGGAGCTGCAGCCAGCGCAGCACGGGCCTCCTCGACCGTAATATCGCGCTCAAACTCAAGCGTAATGCTCTCGGAGTGCGAGCGCAGCACGGGCACGCGCACGCAGGTGCAGTTCACGCGCAGCTCGGGCAGGTGCATGATCTTGCGGCCCTCGTTTTGCAGCTTCATCTCCTCGGAGGTAAAGCCCTCTTCCTTGACGCCGCCAATCTGCGGAATCAGGTTGCTCGCAAGCTGGGCGGCAAACGCGCGCGGCTCGGGAATCTCCTCGCCGCGGCCCAGGGCGGCCAGCTGGGCCTCGAGCTCGGCCATACCGGGAGCGCCAGCACCCGAAGCCGCCTGATACGTCGAGACGATCATGCGCTTCACGCCGGCGAGCTGATGCAGCGGCCACGTGGGAACCAGGCCGATGATGGTCGCGCAGTTGGGATTGGCGATAAGGCCGTGATGCCACTTGATGTCGTCGGCATTGATCTCGGGCACGACCAGCGGCACCTCAGGATCCATGCGGAAGGCGTGGCTGTTGTCGACCACGACGGCGCCGCGCTTGACGGCCTCGGGCAGTAGCTCCTTCGCGATGTCGTCGCCGGCGGCTCCAAGCACAATGTCACAGCCCTCAAAGGCCTCGGGACAAGCCTCTTCGATCACGATCTGCTCGCCGCGGAACTCGACGGTCTTGCCCGCAGAACGCGCGCTCGCCAGCAGCTTGAGCTTGCCAACCGGGAACTCCTGCTCGTTTAGGCACTCGAGCATCTGGGTGCCCACGGCTCCCGTCGCGCCCAAAATAGCAACCGTGTACTGTTTCATGCTTCCCCCTTTAAAGGTTATGGCTTTTGCCCGCACGCCGAGCAGGCCGATTATTGTTGCCAGTGTATACAAGAACGAGGCGGGCACGAAACCCGCCCCGTCGAAACGAAACCGAAACGAAACGCCCCGCCGTAGATTTTTGAGACATGACCCAAAAAATCTACCGAGCAGTCGCTACTTTTTGAGCGCAGCCAGGGTGGGATCGACCGGCGTGGGAGCCTCCAAGTCGGAGACCTTCACAATGCCGTTCTCGTCGGAGAAGGCACGGTAAATGGTCTGAATCGCCAGGTCGAAGTCCTTCTCCTCAACACCGATAATGATGTTGATCTCGTCGCAGCTCTGCGAAATCATGCGCACGCTCACGCCGGCCTGGCCAAGCATGCCAAACAGGTGGCCCGAGATACCCGCGCGGCCGCGCAGGTTACGACCGACGGTAGCGATGAGCGCCAAGCCCTCGACAACCTCGATCTCGAGCGGCTCGACCTCCTGTTGAATGTCGCCCACGAGCGAGTACAGCGAATCGTGAACGTCCTGCTCCTGCACCACGGCGCCAAAGCGGTCGACACCGGTGGGCATGTGCTCGACGGAAACGTCATAGCGCTCGAACACCGAAAGCGCACGGCGCATAAAGCCGACGCGGGGCTTGGTGCGGTCGCGGGCGACGTTGATGGCGACAAAACCGCGCTTGCCGGTCACGCCGGTAATGATGGGCTCCGCCTCGCCTTCATCAGCCGTCTCGCTAATGATGGTGCCGGGGTCCTGCGGCGCATTGGTGTTCTTGATGACCAGCGGAATGCCTGCCTCGCGCACGGGGAACACGGCTTCCTCGTGCAGGACGCTTGCGCCCATGTACGAAAGCTCGCGCAGCTCCTCGTAGGTAACGCGGGCGATGGGCTGAGCCTCGGGCACAATGCGAGGATCAGCAGAATAGAAGCCCGAAACGTCGGTCCAGTTCTCGTACAGGTCGGCGCCCAGGCACTTGGCCAGAATCGAGCCCGAGATATCGCCACCGCCTCGATCGAGCAGCTTGATCTGGCCCTCACGCGGCGCGCCGTAGAAACCAGGCATAACAAAACCGCCCTGCTGGCCGTACTCCTGCACCAACTCGGAGGTGCGGTTCATGCTGAGCGTACCATCGTGATGGAACGCCACAACCGTCGCGGCGTCCAGGAACGGCAGGCCCAGGTACTCGGACATCAGGCGAGCGGTGAAGTACTCGCCGCGGCTCACGAGCTCCTCGGTAGAGTAGCCGCCCGAGCGGGCGCGCTCGGCAAAGGCCGCGAACTCCTCGCGTATGGGATAGGTGAGCTCCAGCTCGTCAGCGATATCAAAATAGCGCTGACCAATGTCCTCGAGCAGCTCCTCGCACGACACGTGATACTTAACGTGCGCGTTAACCAGGTAGAGCAGGTCGGTCACCTTGGTGTCGCCCTTAAAGCGGCGACCGCAGGCGGAAACCACCACAAAACGGCGGGCAGGGTCGGCATCGACGATGGCCTTGATCTTCTTGAAGTGTTCGGCGTCGGCGACCGACGAGCCGCCAAACTTGGCAATTTTTATCATGGCGTGGAGGTTACCTTTCTAAAAGCCTCTGCAAACCTGTTTTGCGCGCTCTGATACCATGGTTTCACCGATTGGGACCAAGGTATCCGAGGAGCACTGTTATATGGGAACTTATCATAGTACACGAGGACGCACTTTATCATGCTCAAGTAAGGTGGCAATCCGCACCGGCATAGCTCCCGACGGGGGTTTGTTTGTCTCGGACGAGCTTGGCACCCAGCAGGTCGATATCAGCTCGCTTGCCCATAAATCGTACTTTGAAATCGCTCAAAATGTGTTGGGAATGTTACTGAACGATTACACGGCCGAAGATATTTCGGCGTGTGTCGACGAGGCATACCGCGGCACGTTCGCGAGTGAAGAGGTTACGCCGCTCGTCAAGCTCGACGCAGCACCGGGCACCGACGCCCCTCAGACCTATGTGATGGAGCTCTTTGGCGGCCCCACGAGCGCCTTCAAGGACGTCGCCCTGCAGATGCTCCCCCGCCTCATGGCCCGCACCTCCGCCAAGGACGGCGGCGCCGAGCGCATCATGATCGTCACCGCCACGTCGGGCGACACGGGCAAGGCAGCACTCGCCGGCTTTGCCGACGCCCCGGGCACGGGCATCACCGTCTTTTATCCCGAGGGCAAAGTCAGCCGTGTGCAGAATCTGCAGATGTCCACACAGGAGGGCGATAACGTCGCCGTCTGCGGCATCCGCGGCAACTTTGACGACGCCCAGAGTGCCGTCAAGCACATCTTTGCCGATAAGGAACTTGCCGAGCGCTTGGAGGCCGCCGGCACGGTGCTTTCGAGTGCCAACTCCATCAACGTCGGCCGCCTGGTGCCGCAGGTCGTCTACTACTTTGCCGCCTATGCGCAGCTGCTGCGCGCCGGCGCCATCGAGGCCGGCGACGCCGTGGAGTTCTGCGTACCGACCGGCAACTTTGGCGATATCCTGGCCGGCTACTATGCCAAGCGCATGGGTCTGCCCGGCGCCAAGCTCATCGTCGCGAGCGACAAGAACAACGTGCTGGCCGACTTCCTGACCACCGGCGTCTACGACCGCAACCGTCCGTTCTTCACGACCATCTCGCCGTCGATGGACATCCTCATCAGCTCCAACCTGGAGCGCATGCTGTACTTCCTGTCCGATGGCGACTGCGAGCTTGTTGCCGGCCTTATGGAGCAGCTTGCCCAGACGGGTCGCTACGAGGTTCCCGCCGACCTGCTGGCAAAGATTCAGAGCGTCTTTGGCTGCGGTTGGGCCAGCGAGGACGAGGTCCGTGCTGCCATCAAGAACTGCTGGGACGCGAACGGCTACGTGATCGACCCGCACACCGCTTGCGGCTATCACGTCTTTGAAAAGGTCGCTCCCGCCGAGGGCGCCAAGGCCCGCGTGCTGCTTTCGACCGCAAGCCCCTACAAGTTCCCGCGCGCCTGCTGCGACGCCCTGGGCCTCGACGTTCCCGAGGACGACTTTGAGGCCATGCGCGTACTCGAGCAGGCCACCAATACGGTCGCCCCGGCACAGCTCGCCGAGCTCGAGTCCAAGCCCGTCCGCTTCGAAGACGTCTGCGACGTCGATGAGATGGCCAATTACGTAGAGCAGGCTGCAAAAAAGATGGCTACCAACTAAACCCCTTATAAGGCGCCGGCGAAAGCCGGCGCACCTTCTTTCATCAGATAACCCCCGGGATGATGACGAACGCGCACAGCGTGCCTGGCTGTTTAGTTTGTCGCGAGTTCCGCACGCAAAGGAAAGCACTTAATGTGCTTTCCGTCTTGCGCAGGACTGCCCGAGCAGCGAACTAAACAGCCAGGCACGCCAGGAGGACTCACATGATCAAGATCACCGTCCCAGCAACAAGCGCCAACTTGGGCATCGGCTACGATACCCTCGGCATGGCCGTCAGCCTCTACTCGCACTTCACCTTCGAGCGCGCTGACAAGCTCACCATCACCGGATGCCCCGAGGAGTTCCAAAACGAGAACAACCTGGTCTACGTCAGCTTTGTCGATGCGCTTGCCGCATGGGGCGAGCCGGCTTTCCCCGTTGCCATCGACATTCAGACTGACGTTCCCGTCGCTCGTGGCCTGGGTTCCAGCTCCACTTGCGTCGTCGCCGGCATCATGGCAGCTGCCGCGCTGACGGGCCATACCGTCGACCGCGCCGAGCTTGTTCGCATTGCCACCGAGGTCGAGGGCCATCCCGATAACGTCGCCCCCGCTATCCTGGGCGGCGCCGTCTGCTCCTTTACGCCGACCGATTCGCTCCCCCAGTGCCTGCGCTACGAGGTGAGCGATCGCTTGCGTTTTATTACCGTGATTCCGCCCTACGAGGTACACACGAGCGAGGCACGCAAGGTCGTGCCGCAGGAGATTCCGCTCTCCACCGCCGTGTGGCAGATGGGCCGCATCGCCGGTATGACGCGCGGTCTTGAGTCCGGCAACCTCGACCTAATTGCCGCCGCCAATGACGACCGCATTCAGGAACCCTATCGTCGCCGTCTGATTCCCGACTACAACGCCGTGCGCGACACCTGCCTTAACGGCGGCGCCAAGACCATCTGGATCAGTGGTTCGGGCTCGACTCTCATGGCTGTGACCGACGACACCATCGTGGCAAAGTTCCTGCAGGTCAAGCTGCGTGAGCAGTTCCCCAAGTGTGAGACGCATATTCTGACGTGCGACACCGAGGGCGCTCAAATCGAGTACCTGTAGCGCCCTGCCTCATTGCTCTCACCGGCCCCCTTGGGGCTTCCCCTGAAAACGTCCTCGATCATGAATTGCCCCGTCGTGCGCTTCGCGCGACGGGGCAATTCGATCTGACGCTCCTATTTGGCAAGGTGTTTTTTAGAATCCGTTTTGCGCTCGGCCTCGAAGGCCTGCCTGTCCCAATCGAGCGGAAGTCCGGCCTCGACCCATGCCTCGTAGGCCCTCCTTATGGGCTTGAGCTCCCTTTGGCCCCTCTCCAGCATCGAGATGTACTTCTCGCTGGTGCCCAGTATGGACGCCGCCCTCACCTGGCTGACCCTCGCCGCGCGCCTGGCCGCCACGAGCCCCGAGGCGTCCGCCGGCCTCCTGATCTCGCGCTGCCCCTCGCGGACCTCCCGTCGGCGGCGGACTCGCCCTCCCGCCAGTACTTGGCGACCGTGTGCCGGTCCATGCCGTGCCTCCTCGCGATCTCGCTGAAGTTCGGCTTCGCGCCGGACCCCCTGTAGACGTTCAGCTCTCCCATTACGTTTCGCTCCATATCCCGCTCCTCCCGGGTCGGATACCCGATCGGAGCATAGTTCCGTTAGCGCAGTTGGTGAAAGTACGTTAGCGCATTCGGCGAGATGCGTTTGCGAAAGTGGTTATTTTTAGATTAGCGCTAACACAGGGACGCCTCGATCGCGCGCTCCATGTCGAGCGCCGCGTCGCGCGCCGGCGCCCACAGGTCCGCCAGCGCGCCGCGAGCATGCAGCGCACCCCGTCGACCCACCCGTCCTGGCTCTTGGGGGTCCCGAGCTTCGAGCCGGACATCGCCGCGCGGGCGGCCCTCTCCGCGGGCGCCGGGTGTCGATTCGGCTCTCATGTCTCGCTCCGTTCTTTCCGTGCTCGCCTGGACCGGGCAGACGGCACACTGACGGGGCGCGATAGAATGCGGTTGTTCGGGTCCGCGGTATCGCTCCATGCTCCTATTAGGTCATGCGGCGGTCTCGGCTCGCCGCGGCCCGCGCGGGACATGTCAGGAAACGAGGGCAGCCCTGTGGGCGCCAGCGGAATGTGGGGTCACCGCGCGGTCCGCATCTTATGGTGTCGACGCCAATGGTATATGGGTGCGCGATTGGCGTCATCAATTCAGAAGATATCAGTGCGGAATGTTTTCAGGGGAAGCCCCAAGGGGGCCTGCGCAGCCTCGAAAGGATAATCGCATTCGCTGATTTAATCTTGTGCTCCAACGGAGCCACGGACGAGAGGCCTTCGCGCTGCGGAATAATTTTGAGGGGAACACCCCGACCATCCCTGCGTTTACCTTGCTGAGGATGTCTACAGGAACCCACGCTTTGAAGGGGTGCGGCAGTTGGGGTTGATTTCCAATCTCAGCCGAACACATTGAGCAAATAGGCCATTCCCGCAGTTAGCCGAACGCCCCCGCGGCCCC
>URFU01000104.1 GCA_900547125.1 uncultured Collinsella sp. | reverse complement strand
CGTGCCCGCGCGCCTTACCTTTCGGGTTCACCATCCATGGTGGGGCGCGTTTCTAACGAAGCTGTAACGGCCGTTGGGGTCTTATATATGTCTGGACTCTCTATGCTCGCGCTGGATAGACATCGCCAGAACGGGTATAGTATCGAAAGTTTTGTCGTTTACCAGCGGGGGAGTCCTGTGGGCATCAAAAAGAAGATCAAAAAGGAGCTTATCGGCACTTCCGATTACCCGTCGAATAAGATCTTCACGATCTCCAATTTCATTACCTTCACGCGCCTGATCCTCACGCTGGTCTTCCTGTACCTGTTTGTGACGGACAACAACCGTGTCGTCGCCATCGTCATCTATGCCATCGCGGCCTCCACCGACTGGATGGACGGCCAGATTGCCCGCATGACCAAAACGGTCTCGTGGCTCGGCAAGGTTATGGATCCCATCTGCGACCGTGCGCTGCTATTTACCGGCGTACTGGGCCTGGTGGTCCGCGGCGAGCTTCCCATCTGGGTCTGCGTGCTCATCATCGGCCGCGATATCTATCTGGGAATCGGCACGCTTATCGTGCGCCACTATCACCGCCGTCCCATCGACGTGGTGTTTCCCGGCAAGATTGCCACGGCGCTGCTCATGACCGGCTTCTCGCTCATGCTGTTGGGCTTTCCCACCGTGGATGGCTGGCATCTGTTGCCTGCTACGTTCACGGCCTTCCCGGGTCTCAACGGCAGCCCGGTACCGCTTGGCATCTTCTTTGTGTACGGCGGCGTCATCTTCTCCATGCTCACCGCTGTCATCTATTCCATTAAGGGTGGAGCGGCCATTAAACAGGCTGTCGCGCATCCCGAGGACGAAGACATCGACTTTCTTAACCCCGAAATCGAAGACTAAGCCATTGGGGTATGATTACGTACAGTTCATTCTTTGCGGCATGTCCGCGTTAAGTTAGGGGTTGTCATGGACAACATGGTTAACAATATGCCTCAGAACGATAAGGCCTCAGACGCCACCTGCGTTTTCCGCGTTCCTTCGAGCGATGTCACCGTTCCCGACCTCATGGCCAACGTGCACATCACCGCGCCCGTCTTATCTATCGTCAAAGGCCCTCAAACCGGTGCAGCCTTTGAGCTCGAGGATAATGTGACCACCATCGGCCGCGATCCCGCTAACGGCATCTTCCTCAACGACATGACCGTGTCGCGTAGCCATGCGCGCATTATTCGCGAGGGCCTCGGCGCTCGCATCGAGGACTTGGGATCGCTCAATGGCACCTGGGTCGACGGTGCCATCGTCAATGCAGCCCCGCTGCACGACGGTTCTTCCGTCCAGATCGGTACGTTTACGCTCATCTACCACGAGAGCACGCCGGAGCGCATCGAAACCGGTGAGTAGGGCATGGCCGAACGCAATTATCTGAGTATCGGCCAGGTCGTCAATCTACTTCGAGGCGCATACCCCGATCTTTCGAACTCAAAAATTAGATTTCTCGAAGATGAGGGGCTCATCACCCCTCATCGCACGCCTAAGGGCTATCGTCAGTACTCCAAGGAGGACGTTGCCCGCCTGGAGGTCATTCTGCACCTCCAGAAGACTCGCTACATGCCGCTCAACGTGATCAAGCAGCGCCTGGAAAACGCCACGGACCTGTCTTCGCTCGCCTACGAGGTGGGCCTGTTGTCCGATGTTCCGCTCAAGACGGAACCCAAGGAGACTAAGCAAAAGCTGCATCCCATCGAGACCATCCCCGATATGCTCGGCGTCGAGATCTCGTTTATCCGCTCCCTGGCCGAAAACGACCTCATTCGCATCATCAAGAGCCCGCAGAATCGCGAGCTTGTCGATGGTCGCGATTTCCCGATCATCCGCTATTGCTCCGAGCTTTCGCGCTTCCATATCGAGCCGCGCAACCTGCGCCAGTACGTATCGTCCGCAAACCGCGAGTCCTCGATGTTTGAGCAGGTTCTCGTGAGCATGCTCGGTATGGATACTTCCGACGACGAGCGCGATGCCAAGCTCGAGCGTGCATTTAAAAAGCTGCATGACCTCACCGAGGGCGTCCATACCGCTCTGCTCAAGAACCGCGTATTTGAGTCACTCAACGCCGTGGTGGAGGATGCCGATATCGATGCCCTCGACGAGGAGATCGCACGCTCCGAGTCAACCAAGGCCAAAAGCGAAGAGGCATCTACCTCCGCGGTCCCCGTGCGTGAGGAATCCCTCGTGCAGCCGCTCAAGGTTGTCGCCCCCTCACGCGCCGGCACCGCCAGCGCGGCCAAATAGACGCTGCTACAAACCAGCCTCCCCTGAAAGGTCATGCCATGTACGACTTCGAATCTCACATCGTCGACATCCCCGACTATCCCGAGCCCGGAGTCGTCTTTAAGGACATCACGCCACTCTTTGGTAATCCCGAGGCGTTAAAGGCCATGGTAGATGCCCTGGCCGAGCATTTTGCCGGCATGGGCATCACCAAGGTTGTGGGTCCCGAGGCTCGCGGCTTTATGGTCGGCGTGCCCGTGGCCGTCGCCCTGGGCGCCGGCTTTGTGCCCGCACGCAAACCGGGCAAGCTGCCGCGCAAGACGGTGAGCGAGAGCTACGAGCTCGAATATGGCACCGACTCTATCGAAATCCATGCCGATGCCATTACCTCTAAAGATACCGTGTTGATTCTGGACGACTTGGTCGCGACGGGCGGAACCGTCGAGGCAACAGGTAAACTGGTGCGAGATATGGGCGCAAAGCTTGTGGGTTACGGTTGTATCCTCGAACTTGCGTTTCTTAACCCGCGCAAGAAGCTCACGCCTTCCAACGAGGACGTCGAGCTCTTTAGCCTGGTAACGGTGGACTAGCCGCTACCCTTAGATACCGGAAAGGAAGCTCCATGCGCACAGCAAATACGCACAAAAACATGGCACGCTGCGCTGCTACGGCAACCCTCGCTTGTGTTTTGGGCCTGGGCCTCGCGGCTCCGGCCTATGCCGATACCGCATCCGACCTTGCCGCTGCTCGTACCAAACTCGAGCAGATCGGCACGCAGACCCAGCAAATTCATGAAGAACTCTCCGCGCAGACGCAGGAGCTTGATCAGACCGCAGGCGAGATCACGCAAAAGCAGCAAGAGATTGCCGACGGCCAGGCAAAGCTTTCGAGCTACGTTGCCGGTGAGTACAAGACCGGCGGTCTGAGTCTCCTTCAGGTTCTGACGGGCGTCGACGATCTGGGCGACATGCTCAACCGTCTGTACTATTACGGCAAGGATTCCGACAAGCAGGCCCAGACCATTCAGGATGTCAAGGACCTTAAGCAGCAGCTCACTGATAAGCAGGCCGAGCAGGAGAAGAACGTCGCCGCGACGCAGAAGAAAGTCGACGAGCTCAACGCCCAGCAGGCAGAAGCCCAGAGCATCGTGAACTCCCTAGATTCTCAGCTGCAGGCCGAGCTTGCCGCCGAGGCTGCAGCCACTGCCGCGCTGCAGGCTGGCATAAATGCCAGCACTGCCGAAAAGGCCACGGTGAGCAAAGACACCGCCGGTACGACCGAGAACACTCCCGCACCCACGCCCACTCCTGCTCCCACGCCGCAGCCTTCGACGCCCACTCCTGCTCCTGCACCGCAGCCCTCTACGCCCGCTCCGGCTCCGACGCCTTCCGCACCGAACCAGTCTGTTGACGGCGGCACCGTCGTTTCACGCGCCTACAGCAAGCTCGGTTGTGCTTATTCTTGGGGCGGCATTGGACCGAACAGCTTTGACTGTTCTGGTTTTGTAAGCTACTGCCTCACCGGCCGTTATTGCCGTCTTGGTACCACGGGCACCTTCATGGGCTGGACCCGCGTGTCCGATCCCCAGCCTGGCGATGTCGTGGTTAACTCTTACCACACCGGCATCTACATTGGTAACGGCCAGATGATCCATGCTTCCGACTACAGCACGGGCGTTATCATCAGCTCCGTTGCCGCTGGTATGAACAACAATTACATTTTCGTGCGCTACTAAGTCACTCTGTATAGCAAACGAATGTGAACCTCGTGGCCTTTAGGCTGCGAGGTTCATTTATTTGTGACCGTGCTCCATACATGATCCCAATGAGCTAGTTTTCAATACTAGATACACGTTTCATAGGTAAGCAAGATGGCTATAATAAATGAGAAACATCTAGAAAGGACCCTCTATGAGCTGGGCACTTATCTCCGATTCGAGCTGCAACCTCCGCGATTGGCAACCGACCGCGCCCCATACCACCTTTGCATTTGCACCCCTCAAAATTCGAGTGGGGGAGCGCGAGTTCGTCGATGACCTCACGCTCGATGTTCACGAACTCAATTGCGCCGTGCAAGCGGAGTCGAGCGCTTCTTCGAGCGCCTGTCCGAGCGTAGGCGAGTGGACCGAACTCTTTAAGCTTGCCGACAAGACAATTTGCATGCCCATCTCCGAGGGCGTCTCAGGAAGCTACAATGCCGCCGCCACGGCACGCGATTTGATTCTTGCCGAGGATCCGAACCGTCAGATTCATTTGGTCAATTCACGCGGAGCCGGCGGCAAAATGGACCTGATCTTCCTGCTGTTCGACCGCTATCTCGCAAGCAATCCCAACGTCTCTTTTGAGGAAGCCTGCAGCTATTTTGATGAGCTGGAACTGAACAGCAAGATCCTCTTTAGCCTGTGCAATTACGAAAATCTCGCCAAGGCCGGACGTATTCCCAAGGCAGCTGGGGTTATCGCCAATAAACTCAACATTCGAATTTTAGGCACAGCAAGCGAGGAGGGGGAGATCAAGCTCGTCGGTCACACCCGTGGCGAAAAGAAGATGCTTGGAAAGATTGTCGACACCATGGAGGCCGAGGGCTTTACCGGCGGCGAGGTCGTAATCGACCATGTCGAAAATGAGGCGGGCGCCCAGGCACTTGCCAGCCGCATTGTGGAGCATTGGCCCGGTTCCAAGACCATCATCATGCCCTGCAACGGACTGGATTCATACTATGCCGAGATGCACGGGCTCATTATCGGCTACGGCATGGGCGTTGCTTCGGGCCGATAAAATCCAACTAAACAAAAACACGGGCGGGACAAAGTGTCTGATGACTCTTTGTCCCGCCCGTCTTGTACGTCGGCTAGCTATTAAACCCGTTGAACTTTAGGTAGCTCATTAGATACGCCTTCGATACAAAAGACGATACCGCACTGCGTACGAGCAGCGACTCGCGTGTGACCTGATGAGCCGTATCGGGTACAGGAACCTGCTCAATGGAAAAAGCCGCACGAATCGATGCCTCGAGCTGATCAATCACATAATCAAAGGCGGTCGGTGCATCGTAGCTCAGGCGCTGAATGTTAAAGAGCGCCTGAACCGCAGCGATGGGCAGCACCTGCTTAAAGATACAAATGGAGATGAGACGCGCAATCTGCTCGCGACCATATTGCTTTTTAACCGGAGCGGGAACAAGGCCGACCTTTACGTAGTTATTGATCATCGATGGCGTAATGACGGGCTGCTCCACACAAATCGAAAGCGGCTCCATCCACAGCTCGATGTACTCAATGACCTGGTCACGGTAGAGCGTTACAATCGGCAACTGGTTATAGCGCGGCAGACTGAGCGTATTGAGTTTGCGGACAATATCAGACTGGATAAATGCATCAGGTAGCACCGTTGGCTGAACATCCTCTGGGCTAATGCTAACCGACGTATCGGACATAGGAATGACATGTTTAGCGTGATTCATATGGTGCCTCCGTTCGTTTTCAATATTGTATTCTAGATTATCTAGTTTTGCATACCATAATGAACGGTATGATCGACGGCTTTGGCTCGGGTCAGGTCGCAGGATAGCTGGCTCATTTTTTACACAACAAAACGTCCAGCGGCAACGTTGCCTCAAACTCGTTACCGCTGGACGTTTAAGTAACATAACAACCTTACATAAGATATATTATCGTACTTATCAGCGTAAGAAAGCGTATGCGCTGGTAGCGGCTATGGCTCCGTCCGAAACAGCTGTCACAACTTGGCGTAAACGCTTGGAACGGATATCGCCAGCAGCAAATAAGCCAGGCGTGCGGGTTGCCATCGATTCGTCGGTCAAAATACCGCCGTCGGGCGCCAGTTCAACCAGATGCTCTACAAGCTCGGCATGGGGCTGTGTGCCAGCAAAGACAAAGATACCAAACGAGCCGGGATCGAAGGACTCGGAATAGGTTTCACCGGTAGCGTTTTCCTTAAACATAATAGTCATGGGCATGGCCTCGCCCGATAGTTCCACGATACTAGTTTGGTACCTAACTGAAATATTATCTTTTGCGAGCACCTTTTGAACCACGCCATCGGGGGCACGGAACTGAACGCGGCGCAAGACGATGGTCACGCTGCTGGCGATTTCTGACAAGAACAGGGCTTCCTCACAGGCAGCATTACCGCCACCGATGACAAAGACCTGTTTACCGCGAAAGAACATGCCATCGCACGTCGCGCAATAAGAAACGCCACGACCGCGATACGTATCCTCGCCAACAAAACCAGCAGATCGCGGCGTGGCACCCATGCAAGCGATAACGCTCGAGGCCAGCGTATCGCCCATATCGTGATGCACCGTAAACAGCGCCGCATCCGCATCGTAATCGATACCCGTAACCATGCTCCATGTAACCTGTGCTCCCAGGCCCTCTGCATGTTGCTGAAACCGCTCGCCGAGTTCGGCGCCACTCAAGAGCGGAATGCCCGGATAGTTCTCGACCTCATTGGTTGTGGCGATCTGTCCTCCCGACATACCTTGCTCAATCACGGTCGTCGTTAGGTTGGCGCGCGCCGCGTAAATGGCTGCAGCATAGCCCGCAGGCCCGCCGCCGATAATCGCAACATCGATCGGCTGATGAGTAGTCATGAAGAGACCTCCTGTCGAAAGATTGGCGTTCTTTGCGCTCATACCCAAATTTATGCGAACGTGACACTCATGCACTACAATGATTCTCTGTGAAACAAAGATGAAGGGGAGATATCGATGGATCAGACGCAGACGAGCGACGACGCTCCCCTGCTCACGCACAGCACTCCCCAATCGGAACAAACCACGCTCTTGGCTCAGCAAAAACCTCTCGTGACTATCGTGCACGCCTCGGTCGGCTCGGGCCACAAGGCCGCCGCAAATGCGATTGCGCAGGCATTCGACCTCATCCGCGGCACCAATGGCATCCCAGAGGATGTTGAGATTGAAGTGCTCGATATCCTTGATTTTGGACGCATAAAATTCGACGGCAACAAAACGGCCGCCTCGTTTACCGGCGCCACGCGCCCAATCTATGACTTGACCTGGCGTTATACCCTTACCGGTCACCTGCTTTGGGGCGGTGGCACGGCATGGTCGCGCATCATGTTCCCCGCATTTAACGAATACGTTCGAACTCGCAGGCCCATTGCCGTGGTAGCCACACATCTCACGGCAGCCAACGTCGCCGTCGGCGCGCGCGTCATAACGGGCATCGA
>URFU01000103.1 GCA_900547125.1 uncultured Collinsella sp. | reverse complement strand
GAAGGACCAGTTCATCACCGCAATTCAAGCGGACGCATCCATGGGCCGTACTGAGACTTGCACGGTCCGCGTCGCGCAGGGTGACGGCGCTCCGACCTTCACACTGCTTAAAATGGGCGTCTACGACTAGATTCGGCGTATAGCTCACTCTGATAACGCCAGGCGGCTCGTCCGTCTGGCGTTTTTGTTGCGGGGCTGGGCATGCGCTTGAGCAGGAGTATATGTTGCCTCCTGCCGCCTCATGCAAAAATGTGTTGCTAATTTAGAAGCCTATTCAAGCACGCCGAAGTCATGGCGTGCTGGCGTAGCATGAGCAAAAAATCAAACAATGGAGGATGACGTGGCAACATCGAAGACGCGAGAGTTTGAAGATTACTTTGAGCGCATCGTGCGCACGCGCGAAGGCGACCTACCTGGTCGTCGTAAAGGTGACGAGTACTTGTCTCAAACCCATGCGCTCTACCACGGGGATCCTGCGCCCTGGGCTCTGACGCCAAAGATATTCGACAAGGATATGACGGCGCTTCTTAAGGAGGCCGCCGAGCGCATGTACGGCATTATGGACAAGGTGACGCATGCGTTTTGTTCCGATGCCTCCGTGCGTGCGTGGTTTCGCATGGATCCAGCTTTTGCTGACCTGTGTGCTATGGATGCCGGCTATGATTGCCAAATTCCCCTTGCGCGTGTTGATATCTTTCTTGACGAGGACACCGGTTCGTATACGTTTTGCGAGCTCAATACCGATGGCAGCGCCGGAATGGTAGTGACCGATGCAATCTGTCAGGCCGTGCGGATGACGCCCTCCTTTGAGGAATTTGCATCCGACCATCCCGGCTTTCGGCAGTACGACTTGTGCGGTAGCTGGATAGACGCATTGTTTGAGACCTATGCAGAGTGGGAGCTGACCCATCCTCTCCGCATCGAGGATAGTGCACGATCGGATGATGGATTTTGCGCTGGCAAGAGGTCCTATGCACCGCAATCAAAGATATATCCCGCTTCGGTGGCAATCGTCGACTATTCGGAAAGCATCGACTTGGAAGATGCGGCTTATTTTGTCGACCTTATGAGGCGGCGGGGCGTAGTCGCGCGCTTTACGGATGTACGCGACCTGCGGATTGGCGAAGACGAGAGCGGTGCTAGGCGCCTGTGCGATGCCGTCGGTCCTATTGATTGCGTTTGGCGGCGCGCGGTGACCGGCGAGCTGTGGGTTAAGCCGTGCGACGGACGTTCTGCTTTAATCGAGGCTGCCCAGGAAGGGCTTGCGTGCATCGTCGGTGGATTTAGAACATGGCCGTGCGCGACTAAGACTGTTTTTGCGTATCTGTGGTCTGAGGCGGGTCAGTCCTTGTTGAGCCCGGAGGAGCAGGCGTTTGTCCGGGAGCATGTGCCCTATACCGAGATTCTGGACGAAAGCACCCAGTTGTCGAGATTTGCCGAAAAGGATCGATGGATTGTCAAGCCGTGCGGCGGCTACAACGCGGTCGGCGTTGTAGCCGGGTTGGATGTCACGGAACAGGAATGGTCCCAAGTGCTTGCTCGCGCTGCTGCCGCTGGGGCGATTGTGCAGGAGTATACTCAGCAGTATCAGACTCCCTGCTTGCGCGGAACGCTTGTCGATGGGCCGCATCGAGGAGAGGCGCCCAAAGGACTTGTGGATGATCTTGGTTTTGCGCCCGCTTCTAATATGGAAGGCCTGTACCTGTATCGCGGCCGTTTTGCGGGCGTGTACACACGCGTCGGCTTTGCCAACACCATAGGAGAGTGGACGAGCCGTTTGAACGTCGCAAGCTTTTTTGAGGAATAGCCGTTTCTTGGGGAGCCTTCCGTGGTTGCGGCGTTCGACGTGACGGGGAGATTTTGGCGAAGCCGGCGAGTCCAGTTCTATCTGGCGTTTTTGTTGCGGGGCTGGGCGTACGCCTGAGCTGGAGTCCTCTTCATGCGCTACCATGACAGGCAACGAATTTGACGAACGACCCGCCGAGCTTGCCTCGGCGGGCTTTTGGCGTTGCAATGCCGGAGGAACAGCATGCTCATTCACCGTATAGCCGCGCAGCTCTACACTGCCGAGGCACTGCAGACCGTCGAGGCCGGGCTCGATGCCGGCGAGGACGTGACGCTGGCCGTGTCGCAGTCGGGACGCACGCTTATGGCCGCCGCCCAGTTTGCGCGCCGTCCGCGCCCCACGGTCTACATCGTGAGCGGCGAGGACGCGGCCGATCGCGCCGCGCGCAGCCTTGCCGCCTACGTGGGCCTTGCGCATGTGTGCCGTTTTCCCGAGCGCAAGGACTACCCTTGGCGCGAGCAGGCGCCCGACGACGCCGTGGTAGCCCAGCGCTGCGAGGCGCTCGGGCGCATCGTGCGCGGCGACAACTGCATCATGGTCGCCTCGGCCCGCGCACTGCTGCGCTGCGTGCCGCCGGTCGAGAGCCGCTACTGGGAGTCCACTACTTTTGCGGTGGGCGAGGAGATTCCTTTTGACGAGGTGCCGCAGCGTCTGGTGGGCATGGGCTACACCAATGCCGGCGCCGCCGACGCGCCCGGCCTGTTCCGTGTGCACGGCGACACCGTCGAGGTGTTTCCCGCGCAGGAAAAGGCGCCCGTGCGCATTGAGTTTTTTGGCGACGAGATCGACCGCATCCGCCGCATGGTGAGTTCAACGGGCCAGACCATCGGCAACGAGGACAGCATCGAGATCTTCCCCTGTCGCGAGCTGACGCTCACCGACGAGGCCGTCCACAACATGCATGTGGCGCTTTACCGCGCCAGCCAGGACGACAGTAAGTTGGCGGCACTGCTCGAGATGGTGGATGCGCGCATCGTCACGCCTGAGCTCGACCGCTTTTTGCCGGTGATGTACGGCCAGACTGTGAGCCCGCTGTCGCATGTGAGCGGCAAGGCGCTCGTGGTACTGTCCGAGCCGCGCTCGCTGTTCGACGATTGCCTGCGCGCCTACGAGGATATCGAGGCACGTGCCGGCGAGGCGGGGGTCGACCGTCTGGACGGCCTGTACGTGCGTGCCCAGCAACTCGACTTTGGTGCTCAACAGCGCCTGAACTATGTGAGCCTCATCCGTGCCGGCGGTGCGGTGACGGCCGAGCTCAAGATTGAGCAGCCTGCCATCGCAGGATCGGACAATCGCTTTATGACGCGCATCCAGGAGGTCGTGGGCAAGCGCTATGCCTGCGTGTTTGCCATCCCCGACCGCGGTGCGCGCGAGTCGATGGAGCTCACCTTTGGCGACGAGGGCATTACCTTTGAGGAATCGCTGACCGCGGCGCCCGAAAACGCCGGCGCTATCGGCGACCGCGTGCGTGTGGCAGCGGCGGACTCCGCCGACCGTGCCGCACGCCAGGAGGCCCATGCCTCGATTCGCGAGCGTAAGGCCGACGCGCTCAACGCCCGCTCGCTCGAGGCGGGCGCCGCGCAGGCTGCCGCCGGCGCCGCCGTGCCCACCATCTCGCGCGGGCGCGTGACCTTTGTGGACGCTGCCCTGCCGCAGGGCGTGGTGGTGCCCGACGCCAATTTGGCCGTGTTCTCGATCGCCGACCTCAACGCCCGCATGGATGCCAACCGTGCGCGCAGCCGCCGTAAGGTGGACATTACGCAGATCACCTTCCCCTTTAAGCCGGGCGACTACGTGGTGCACGCCACTCACGGCATCGCGCTCTTTAGCGAGATTGCGCGCCAGGAAGTGGGCGGCAAGGAGCGCGACTACTTTTTGCTGGAATACGCCGACGGCGACAAGCTCTACGTGCCGCTGGAGCAGGTTGACCGCATTACGCGCTACGTTGGTCCCGACGGCGATAAGCCGCGCTTGACCAGGCTCAACACCGCCGACTGGACGCGGGCCACCAACAAGGCGCGCAAGAATGCCAAAAAGCTGGCGTTTGACCTGGTCGACCTCTATACGCGCCGCTCGTCGATTACCGGTATCGCCTGTCCGCCCGATACGCCCGAGCAGATCGAGATGGAGCAGAGCTTCCCCTACGACGAGACGCGCGACCAGCTGGAGGCTATCGCCGACATCAAGGCCGACATGGAGGCGCCTAAGCCCATGGACCGCCTGCTGTGCGGCGATGTGGGTTTCGGCAAGACCGAGGTCGCCCTGCGCGCGGCCTTTAAGTGCGTGGACTCCGGTCGCCAGGTCATGGTGCTCTGCCCCACGACCATTCTGGCCCAACAGCACTACGAGACATTCTTTGAGCGCTTTGCCCCGTTTGGCCTGGAGGTCGAGGTGCTCAGCCGCTTCCGCACCCCGGCGCAGCAAAAGCGCGCGCTCAAGGCATTTGCCGAGGGCACGATTGACGTGCTCATCGGCACGCACCGCCTGCTTTCGGCCGATGTGAACCCCAAGAACCTGGGCCTGGTGATCATCGACGAGGAACAGCGCTTTGGCGTGCAGCACAAGGAGCAGCTCAAAAACCTGCGCGAGCAAATCGACGTGCTCACGCTCTCGGCAACGCCTATTCCGCGAACCATGCAGATGGCCACGAGCGGTGTGCGCGACATGAGCCTGATCACCACACCGCCGACCGGGCGCCGTCCCGTGATCGTGCACGTGGGGGAGTACGACCCCGACGTGGTGAGCGCGGCGATTCGCCTGGAGGTGGGCCGCGGCGGCCAGGTGTACTACGTGTCCAACCGTGTCAAGACCATCGACGACGCCGTGGCGCGCGTGCACGAGGCCGCGCCCGAGGCGCGCGTGGGCGTGGCGCACGGCAAGATGAGCCCGCGCGAGGTCGAGGACGTTATGATCGAGTTCGCGACCAAAAAGATCGACGTGCTCATCGCCACGACCATCGTGGAGAGCGGCATCGACAACGCAACGGCCAACACGCTCATCATCGAGGACTCGCAGCGTCTGGGTCTGGCACAGCTTTACCAGCTTAAGGGCCGCGTGGGCCGCTCGGCCACGCAGGCATACGCATACTTTATGTTCCCGGGCGAGCTGCCGCTTACCGAGGAGGCAACGGCACGCCTGACCGCACTTTCCGAGTTCCAGGACCTGGGCAGCGGCATGCGCATCGCCATGCGCGACCTGGAGATCCGCGGCGCCGGTTCGCTCATGGGTGCCGAGCAGCACGGTAACCTGTCGAGCGTGGGCTTCGACCTGTTTACACAGATGCTGGGCCAGGCCGTGGCCGAGGCGCGCGGCGACGACGATGCCGGCGTGGAGGCGGCGAGCGTGGGCATTAACCTGCCGGCCGACTACTTCTTGTCCGAGGAGTACCTACCGGCGGTGGATCAGCGCGTGCTCGTGTACCGTAAGCTCGCAGCGGCCGAGGACCTGGAGAGTATCGACGAGGTGCAGGAGGAGACCGAGGCTGCGCATGGCGAGCTGCCGTTGGCGGGACTCAACCTGTTCAACCGCGCTCGCATTCGTATTCGCGGCGAGCGCCTGGGGCTCGAGAGCGTCACGCTCAGCGGTGGACGCATTACCTTCCTGGGGGTTGACGTGCCCAAGAAGGTGGCCTTTGAGCTTAAGACCCGCTATGGTGCGGTGAACTTTCCCAAGAGCCGCAAGCTGTCGGTGCCCTACAAGGCGGGCGCCGGCGCGGGCAGCGGCCTGGGTCGCGGCCTCGACGCCAACGACGGCACCGGCCCCGTGGCCGCGGCACTCATGCTGCTGCAGCAATTGGGTGCGAGCGACGACGACTAACGGGTCGACGCTGCAAACGCCCCATTTGGGCAATCTGACCCTCACTCGTCGGTCGCGTACGCAAGTACGCTTCCCTCCTCCTTCGGGCCACCTTGCCACAAATGGAACGTTTTCGCTTACTTATGCTCAACCTGTAAGGGTATTTACGGGACAAAGCCATCTTCGTCTCACCCACATTGCAGGTTGACCGCCCTTCGCCCGACCGAAAGGAAAGCATGTTCGGATACATCTATAAGAAAGATGTCGCCATTATCGCGGCCGTCCTATGCCTTTGTCTGCTCACGGGCTCGTTTTTCGATTACCAAATCTCGAGTGCGCTGTTCAACATCGGCAGCATGTACGGTCGCTTTGTCGAGGCGGCCGGCGAGCTGCCGTTCGAGCTGACGGCGAGCATCGCGGGCGTCATGCTCGTGCGCTCGGCACGCCCCGATTCCAAGGCGAGCAAGTGGCTCGCTGCGCTGGGCGTTTTGATCAACGTGGGTCTGGTCGGCTACGAGATTATCGGATCGCTGCGCGTCGGCGGCAAGCTTATTGCGTTTCAGCTGGTTCTGACGTTTGCGTTGGTCATCGCAGCCAACTTCATCGCCTACCGCCTCACGCGCACGACCGAGCCCGACGAGCTTACGCGCTGGGCGTTGATGGTGCTGGCCGTGTGGGTCGCTCAGGCCATCATCCTCAACGTCATTGTTAAGCCGTTATGGTCGCGCCCGCGCATGCGCGTGATCGAGGTCACGCCGGGGCTCAATTTTCAGCCGTGGTGGGTGATCGGCAATCCCGACAAGTGGACCTATATCGCCGCCGGCGTGATCAAGGACGGGTTCAAGTCGTTCGCGAGCGGGCACACCGCGCATGCGGCGATCGGCCTTATGCTCGCCGGGCTTCCCGCGGCAGCCTTTAAGGAAAAGCCGTCGCGTCGCCGCGTGGTCTTTTGGACGGCAGCTGTGGTCGCGGCGCTCGTCGCCTTTGGCCGTATCGTGATCGGAGCTCACTTTTTGAGCGACGTGAGCTGCGGCTTTGCCCTGGTGTTGGCGCTTGAGTGCCTTGCCGCGCGCGTTGCCTATCCCAACGGCGTACAATAGCTCCGTTTGAATCATCGGGCCCGTGCCCGGCTAGAGAGGATTGCCATGCTCGCGTTTAACAACGACTATTCCCACGGCGCACATCCGGCAGTGCTGCAGGCGCTCGTCGACACCAATATGGAGCCGCAGCCCGGCTACGGTACCGATGCACACACCGAGCGTGCCAAGCAGCTTATCCGCGAGGCCTGCCAGGCTCCCGATGCCGACGTGTTTTTTCTGGTGGGCGGCACTCAGGCCAACGCGACGGTGATCGACATGCTGCTTGCGCCCTACGAGGGCGTCGTTGCTGCCGAGACTGGCCACGTCGCCTGCCATGAGGCGGGCGCTATCGAGTTTGGCGGCCACAAGGTGCTCACCATCCCCGGCTACGAGGGCAAGATGCACGCCGAGGACCTCGAGAACTATATCCAGGTGTTCTACGAAAACGAGAGCTACGAGCACACGGTGTTCCCGGGCGCCGTGTACGTGAGCCTATCGACCGAGTACGGCACGCTGTACTCCAAGGCCGAGCTCGCGGCGATTCATGCGGTGTGCCAGAAGCGTGAGATTCCGCTGTTTGTGGATGGCGCCCGCCTGGCCTATGCGCTGGCGGCCGATGAGTGCGACATCACCCTGCCCGAGCTGGCGCAGCTGTGTGACGTGTTCTACATCGGCGGCACCAAGTGCGGCGCGCGCTGCGGCGAGGCTGGGGTGTTCTGCGGCATGCTCGCTCCGGCACATCCCATCCCGCGCATTAAGC
>URFU01000102.1 GCA_900547125.1 uncultured Collinsella sp. | reverse complement strand
AAGCCACACGTCGACCAGATCGCCGAGCGCCGACACGGCACTCGCACGCTCATAACCGCTCGTGTTGTAGACGATTGGGATGGCCAGCCCGCGCGCCCGTGCCGCGGCAATCGCAGCCGGCAGCAGGTGCGCGTAGTGTGTCGCCGTCACCAGATTAATATTGTTCGCACCCTGGTCCTGCAGCTCCAACATAATCTCGACCAGACGCTCGGGCGAAATCTCAAGCCCAAAATTGCCCGTCGAGATCTCGTGGTTCTGGCAATAGACGCATTTGAGCGAGCAGCCGCTAAAGAAGATCGTGCCCGAACCGGTCTCGCCCGAGATGGGCGGCTCCTCCCACATATGAAGCGCCGCACGGGCCACCTTGAGCGTGTCGTTAGCACCGCATACGCCGTGCACGCCCTCATCACGCGCCGCACCGCAACGGCGCGGACACAAATGGCAGGCGGGCGAAAAAAGTTCGGTCAACGACGTCGGCATAAAAACATGCTCCAAAACAACGATGCAGCAGCTCAAACGCAAAAGGACCAACCGCACAGACGGCTCGAGCCCAAGTCGCCGTAATCGTCCGACACGATTTTTGTAATGTCAAGACTGGAATCCACAAAGTGCCGCTTTATGATGTAGGTATTCCGCCCCCCGCGGAGCAACTGGGTGAACCGTCGCGTTTATTTAGGGAGCCCACACAGTCGTACCTAGTACAGGTATCCTTCGTTGTTAAGGACGCTGAAACAGTCGATGAGGGCACCCACCTGTTTTAGGTGGGTTCATTTTCGTAACGTGGGGGGTGGTTTTCTTTTGCCGAAACTCGCCATTGCAAATCCCGCCAAGATCCCCAAAGGGGCACCAGGCAGAACCTCACCATCACTCGAATATCTGGTAAGCACGTGATTATCGCCCCGTGCAATTCCTCACACCCTCCTTGGTCGAGTATCATGGGTCAGCTATACCCTTTGCGGCATGGCATCCTTTGACCTTTTCCTTCGACGCTTGGCGGTTTATCAATTCATGGCTTCCTCCACGAGCTTCATACCGTACCTTTGCGTGGCGGTCGCGGCTTTTATCACGACCTTCCTTGCGGTGCCCCTGGTCAAGCGCCTGGCAATCAAGCTCGACGCCGTCGACTATCCTTCCAAGCGCCGCATCAACACTAAACCCATCCCGCGCATGGGTGGCACGGCAGTCTTTTTGGGCCTCGTCGTCGCCTGTATTGTTCAGATCCTAGGCACCTGGTACCTGGGCTGGCCGCCCGCTTTGGTGGCCCACCCCCGTCTGCACATCAGCTACCCCATACTTGCGCTTTCTTTTACCGTCATCTTTGCGACCGGCGCGATCGACGACGTCTTCCAGCTCAAGCCCAAGCAAAAGCTCGCCGGCCAGGCCCTCGCCGCGCTCATCGCCTGCGTGGGCGGCCTGCGCATCGGCGTCATCGTCAACCCGTTTGCTCCCGGCGAGATCATGCTCGGCTGGCTCGCCTACCCCATCACTGTGGTCTACCTGGTGGCGTTCACCAACATTATCAACCTTATCGACGGCCTCGACGGCCTGGCCACGGGCATCTGCGGTATCGCGTCGTTCACCATGTTTTCGGTCGCCGTGCTCTCGGGCCGCATCGACGCCGCCGCGCTCTCCATCGCGCTCTTTGGCTCGTGCCTCGCCTTCTTGCGCTATAACTTCAACCCTGCGAGCATCTTCTTGGGCGACTCGGGATCGCTGCTTCTGGGCTTTGCGCTGGGTTCCATCTCGCTGCTCAACGTGAGCCGCACCGCCGCGCTCACCTCGCTCATCATCCCGCTCATCGTGGCCGGCGTGCCCATCATCGACACGTTTAGCGCCATCGTGCGCCGCAAGCGCGCCCACATTAGCATCGGGCAGGCCGACAAGGGCCACATCCACCACCGCCTCATTCAAGAGGGCTACAACCAAAAGCAAGCCGTACTGCTCATCTACGCCTGGTGCATTATGCTTTCGGCCGGCGCCGCCGCCATCAATCAGGTCGAGGTCCCCATGCGCGTGCTCATCTTTACCGTGCTCGCCATAGGCTCGGCGGCCTTCGCCAAGCACCTGCACCTGTTTGAGCCCGTACTGCGCCACCATTACAACAAGCGCACGCACGAGGACGAGCTGGTAACCCCCGACGACCCCGCTTTTAAGCAGGAGGAGCAGGCAGCCGAGGAGCGCAAAGAAGAGCGCCACCACAAGCTCTAGGTTAAGCTGCCGAGGATGCGCCCAGGCGCCGCTGGCCAAGCGCAGCCGCGCCGCACCCATCGCACAAGCCGCCCCTCTCCCGCCCCTCCAATAAACGCGTTATCATCTTGACCCATGAATATACGTTAGGAGCAATCATGCCAAACGAGAACAGCTACGAAGTCGCGCTGCAAAAGAGCAACGCCATTCGCGATGGCCTGGCCAAGACACCCGAGAAGTTCACCATGCTTACCGGTGACCGCCCCACCGGCCGCCTGCACCTGGGCCACTACTTTGGCACCCTCAAGGGCCGCGTGGAGCTGCAAAACATGGGCGCCAAGACCAACGTGCTCATCGCCGACTACCAGGTCATCACCGACCGCGACACCACCGAGCACATCCAGGACAACGTGTACAACATGGTCATGGACTACCTTGCCTGCGGCATCGACCCCAACAAGACCATGATCTATGCGCACTCCGCCGTGCCCGCCGCCAACCAGCTCATGCTGCCGTTCCTGTCGCTGGTGTCCGAGGCCGAGCTGGCGCGCAACCCCACGGTTAAGGCCGAGATGGAGGCCTCGGGCCACGAGCTCACCGGCCTTCTGCTCACCTACCCGGTGCACCAGGCCTGCGACATCCTGTTCTGCAAGGGCAACGTCGTGCCGTCGGCCGCGACCAGCTGCCGCACATCGAGCTCACCCGCACCATCGCCCGCCGCTTTAACAACCGCTACGGCAAGGTGTTCCCCGAGGTCGACGCGCTGCTGTCCGAGACCCCGCTGCTGCCCGGCCTGGACGGTCGCAAGATGAGCAAGAGCTACGGCAACGCCATCAACATCTCGATGACCGCCGAGGAGACGGCCAAGCGCATCAAGAAGAGCCAGACCGACTCCGAGCGCATGATCACGTTCGATCCCGAGAACCGCCCCGGCGTGTCCGGTTTGCTTTCAACGGCCGCCATCTGCACCGGTCGCTCCGAGGTCGAAATTGCCGAGGAGATCGGCATGGGCGGCTCCGGCCAGCTCAAGAAGTACGTGACCGAGGCCGTCAACGAGTACTTCGCACCGATCCGCGAGCGTCGCCAGCGCTACGAGAACGATCTGGACTATGTGAAGGACGTGTTGCACGAGGGCAACCGTCGCGCCAACGAGATCGCCGAGCAGACCCTGGCCGAGGTTCGGGACGCCATGGGCATGGTGTACTAGACCGATCTGCTGGCTTGAGCTTTCGATTGCTATAGGGCGGACGCTACGGCGTCCGCCTTTTTTGTTGCCCGAGCGGTTCGGCTCCGGCCACCGCACTCCCCCGACAAACGGGAACGGGCCCGCCGGCAGTCAGTTGCCAGCGGGCCCGTTCCCGAAGTACACCGTTGAATCGCACAGAGGGGAGGAATGCGAATCAAACTCAACAGGGCAGGCTTTTTCATCGCCTATTGCCTGCTCCGTTGCTGAATATAATATAGTTCACCGTGGTTTACTTTCTTGCGTCAATATGCGCCGCCACACCTTCTCCATAAGTTAGCCCCGGTAAACCTACAACGGAAAACCACCACAAAGGGGACAGGCACCTTCGTGGTGGTTTTGGCCACGGCAGAACTGTTAGAGTCCAGCTGGCCAGCGACAGGCGGCCAAGTCGACGTGCATGGAATCGGTAAACGCCACACCCTCCCCCATTAAGAGCTCGCGCTGAGCATCGGGACCGCCAAAGGCAAAGCCCTCACAGATACGGCCGTCGGCAAACACCACGCGATGACAGGGAATTTGACCAGGGCGTGGGTTGCTATGCAGCGCATACCCCACATAGCGTGCACTTCGTGGACGACCGGCAAGCAGCGCCACCTGACCATACGTGGCGACCATCCCCTCGGGGATCTGCTCGACCACCTCGTACACCCGCTCAAAAAAGCCCTCAGACGCCATCGCTCGCTCCCCTCTCCGCATTAACAGCATAAAGAAATGATCCCTTGGGGACGGAGGAAAACGGATCATTCGCGGCCTCCGTGCGGTCGATGATCCGTTTTCCTCCGTCCCCAAGGGATCATTTGTTGGCAGGTCGCTTAGTTGGCGGGCTGGAAGAAGGCTACGGCTACGGCGCCGGGGCCTACGTGGGTGCCGATGGTGGCGCCGATGGTGTGAACGGGCAGCTCGCCCTCGGTGTGGCCAGCCCACAGTGCCGCGCTGTCCTCGATATACTTCTTGAGCACCGCATCCGAAAGGCCCGTATAGCCGAGCGCCAGCGGCATGGAAAAGTCGATGCCGCCCGCCTTTTCGACCTTTTGGTTCAGCAGGTTGCGGCCGTTCTTGGAACCGCGTGCCTTGCCCAGCTGCACGATTAGACCGTCCTCGACAGCTACCACAGGCTTTACGTTGAGCAGCGTACCCACGGCGCCGGCGGCAGCAGACAGGCGACCGCCGCGCACCAGGTACTCCAGCGTCTCGAGCAGGCCAATAACCACCACGCGGTCGCGCACGGCCTCGACCGCCGCCGCGATCTGGGCCGCGCTACGGCCCTCGTCCACCAAGCGCAGCGCATACTCGACCAGGACGCGCTCGCCCAGGGTGACGTTGTTGCTATCTACCACGAACACGTCGCCGCCCGGCGCCTCGGCTAGTGCGGTACGGGCACTCTGATTGGTGCCCGAAAGCTTAGCGCCCACAGTAATAATCACGGCCTCATCGCCGGCTTCGCGAGCCTCGGTGATAGCCTGCGAAAACGCGTACGGGTTGACCTGGCCGGTCTTGGGCAGCTCATCGCGCTCCACGAGCATCTCGTAAAAGCGCTGGTGATCGATGTCGATGCCATCCATGAACACATCGGTTCCAAAGGTGACGGACAGCGGCAAAACGGCCAGTGCCGGATGCTCGGCCGGCGACATATCGCTTGCGGAATCGGTAATAATGCGGACGGACATAGCGAATCCTTTCTTGCGCGGACCTCGCGCAGGGAATTTTGACAGCAATGCCCCGGCACGGTATACGCGCTTAAACGGGACGATGCAGTTGTTAATGGGAAGCAAATGCCCAGGCGGCCCTACAGCTCGCGCAAGGTGTTGAGAATCGTACGCAGCGACGCATACATCTGCTCACGCTGCTCCACACCCATGGCCTTGCCGGTGGTGTCGAGCACCTCGCGAATAATGTGATCGGCCTCGTTCATGCTCTCGCCGCCCAACGTGGTCAGGCGAACCGGGGCGCGATACTTAACGGCGGCATCGCCCGAATCGTCGACCTCAACGTAGCCGCCCTCCTCCAGATGCGCCAGCGTGCGCGAGACGGCAGCGCGGGTCACGCCAGCCATGCGGGCGAGGTCAGCGCCAGTCAAGCCGTCCTTGCTGCGCTCAAGATAGTACAGGCACATGACGTCGGAGCCCTTAAGGCCCAGCCTTGCGCCCTCAGATGTCTTAATGCGCTGAATCTCCTTGTAGAGTCCGCTGATCAGTCCGACAAAGTCCTCGAAACGTGTCTCGTCGCTCTGTTGCATGGGAGACGACCGCCTTTCGCTTGCATAATGCTAACGGGTAAACATCTTAACCGTACCCAGCGGCCGCCAGCACTGCGCGCCCTATTTGTTAACTCATCAACATAAAAACCACCACAAAGGGGACAGGCACCTTTGTGGTGGTTTTGACCGGCGAGTATGATTTGCAGAAGTTGCTACAGCCCCACGCGGGGATTGTCGCGGGTCACAAGCGTCTTAACGACAACCGTCGCCCCCAGATAGCGCTCAAGCAGCTCGGCTAAGCGATCGATGGCGGCCTGACAGTCCCCCATGCGCTCGGGCTCTACGCACTCAATCGCCAAAAACGCGTCGGCCGAATCGTCGGATAGAGCCGTTCGAACGCCGTCGCGCCAGTTCCAGCAGCGGCACACGGCACCTGCATCGTCAATGTAGGCAAGCTCGCCGGGCAGCGTCGGGTCATCCGCTTCCTCGCCAAGCGGCAGGAACGCATCCCCGCCGTCGGTCACCTTCAAGCGAAGGTCCCCCTCAATCGCATGCAGATCCTCGCCTCCCACGGGCAGTGCATAGGACAGCGACACCGTGTTATAGATATCCACCGCGGGCGTAATGTGGCCCACCGGCTTGCCCTTGAGCACGCGCTTGAGCAGGCTCTCGATTGAACAGCGCGCGCCCTTTTTGGTCTTGAACAGACGATAGGCCTCGCGCCATGCCTTGACCGGTGCGTTCTCGCTGATTGTATCGCTGGTCAGATGACGCTCCGCATCGATATTGGCACGGTCGAGCAGCGCCGCTATCGCGTCCACATCCTCTTGAGGTATCTGGGCCGCGGGCTTCATACCCTCCACGACCACAACACCGACCGCCGCCTGAGGAAACAGCTCCCAAAATGAATCCTCGGCAATAAAGCTCTTCATACATGCTCCCTTCACGATTCGCGCCCGAGCGAGGGCACCCAAACAAAAAGCGCCCTTACGACGGCCACCTTCAAAGTCCTACGGTGCCGCCACAAGAGCGCTTACGCTGCCCCCATCCGGAGAAGGGGGCGATATGTCAGGCGTATTGTAACCCGAGTCATCCGCGCGAGCAAAACCACCACAAAGGTGCCTGTCCCCTTTATGGTGGTTGTGGGTCTAAAGCGACGCTAGTGGCGAAGTCCCAGCAGCCCGCGGCCGCGATGACGGGCGTCGGCGGGCACCTGAGCGTGCGGGCCGGCGGCCGTGACAGACTCGGGCAGGTGCGAGTACTTCTTCTCGAAGTTCTCCTCAAACATCACCGCCAGGTTGTGCGCTGCCTCATCGTAGCGAGCGGTGCTCTGCCAGTACTGGCGCGGCACCAGAATGCCGTCGGGCACACCGTGGCACGTGGTGGGAATGTCGACGTTAAAGATATCGTCGTGCACGAACTCGCTGTCCTCGATGGTGCCGTCGAGGGCGCGCGCGACCAGCGAGCGCGTGTAGGCCAGCTCGATGCGATGACCCACACCGTAGCCGCCGCCGATCCAGCCGGTGTTGACCAGGTACACACGCGTGCGACCGTCGGCGATACGCTCGCCGAGCATCTTGGCATAGACCATAGGATCGAGCGGCATAAACGGCTCGCCAAACAGCGAGGAGAACGTGGGCGTGGGCTCGGTGACGCCGACCTCGGTGCCGGGGATCTTGGCGGTGAAGCCCGTCACAAAGTGGTACATGGCGGCGTCGGCCGTCAGGCGCGAGATGGGCGGCAACACGCCAAAGGCGTCGCAGGTCAGGAACAGCACGACGCTCGGAGTGGTGCCCATGCCCTTGGTCCACGCGTTGGGGATATGCTCCACAGGGTAGGCCACGCGCGTATTGTGCGTGATCGAGACGTCGTCGTAGTTAGGCTTGCGATTCTCATCGAGTACCACGTTTTCACAGATGGCGCCAAAACGAACGGCGTTGAAGATCTCGGGCTCGTGG
>URFU01000101.1 GCA_900547125.1 uncultured Collinsella sp. | reverse complement strand
AGCGCAGAGTCTGCCGCCCGCCGTCTTAATGGATTGGATCTGTCGATCGAAGCCCACGGGATTTTTGGCCAGGTTTGCCTCGACGGTGCGGCCGGCGATATCCCAGCGCCCCATACGACCACCGGCGGGCACATAGGCATCGAGCGTAGGCTGTAGAAGCGCCGTGTCCACGCCCAACTCGTGCGCGGCAAAGAAGGCGGCGGCAACGTTATAGACCATGTACAGGCCATTGTAGCGTGTGGCGATGTGTGCGGCAGCCGCGGCGGGCGCAGATCCAAAGATCAGGTCAAAGCTGTAGCCGTCGCAGCCGAGCTCCACGCCCGTCACGCGACGGACAAGCGCGGGGCGGGCCCAGCCGCACGAGGGGCAATGGTAGGCGCCGAGCTGGCCGTATTGCACGTAGTCATACTCCAGCGGTGCGTTGCACTGCGAGCAAAAGCGCGAGTCGCTAATGCGGTCAGACTCGGTGTCGGTGGCGCCGTCGATGCCAAAGGCAATACTCGCGTTGGGAACGCGCGCGGCAATCGAGGCGCACAGCGGATCGTCGGCGTTGTAGATGAGCGTCGTTGCCGGCGAAAGCTCCAACGCGTGGGCGATGACCTCCTGGTTGTGATCGATCTCACCGTAGCGGTCTAGCTGGTCGCGGAACAGGTTGAGCAGCACAAAGTACGTCGGCTTGAGCTTGGGCAGGACGCGCACGGTGTAAAGCTCATCGCATTCAAAAACGCCCACGCGCTTGCCGCTGTCAGTGTGCTTAAGGCCACTGCGGGCCTCGAGCAGAGCACCCACCACGCCCGGCTCCATGTTGTTGCCGGCGCGGTTGCATACCACGGTGGCGCCGCTGGCGGCAACGGCGTCGGCGATGAGGTTGGAGGTGGTGGTCTTGCCATTAGTACCGGTGATCACCACGCTGCGGTCGACAAGGCCCGCGAGGTCGCTTAGTAGCTCGGGGTCGATCTTCATGGCGATGCGGCCGGGGAGTACGCCGCCCTGGCGCTTAAGGACGGAGCGCAGCCCCCAGCGGGCGATATCGCTCGAGGTGCAGGCGAGAGATGAGCGGAAGTTCATGAAGCCGTTCCTAACATAGATGACATGGTCGTGGCGTTTGCGCCGCTAAAAGCCGTAACGGCGCGCAAATTCCTGGGCAAGCTGCGATACGTCTTCGCAAGCGTTGGCCCAGGGGGCAAAGTCGGGAGTGTCCGAGATAATGCCGTCGGCCTCCCAAACTGCCTGGTGCGAAAGGTCCCAGGGGTCGTGCGGTTCGGGCCGGCAGGGAAGGTACGGTGTCTGATACATGGGGTTCAGCAAAAAGAACGCGCCGCCCTCGCAGCGGTTGGCAAACTCGCGCAGCGCGCGTGTCGCCGGGCGCATCTTGTTTGTTTTGAACAAGAGGATGGTGCGGGCGAGCAGGTACCAGGGGGAGTTCTCGAGTGCATCGGCTCCTATCTGCTCCTCGAGCTGATGGGCCAGGGCAAAAAAGCCGTCCTCGTCTTCCAGGCGAGCGAGGGCGAGTAGCACGGTGCCTGCAGCTCGGGTGGGATAGCCTTCCGCCTTAAGAACGCGGCGAGAATAGTTGACGGCAGCACGGTAGCGAGCGCTCGCCATGCACAGCTGCGAGATGGCCTCGAGCGTGTGGAGCCATCCGATAAGAGCCGGCTCGCTTACGGTGAGATCGGCCGCCGTCACGCCGTCCGTCAAAACTTTGTTGCCCCAGTAGTGTGGGGCCTCCATATCGAACCCGGGCACACTTTGCTGCAGGTAATCGGTCGTGGTCGCCTCGAGCTTCATCAGGTCGCCCAGGCAGGCGTCAACGGGCGTGTCCGCCAAAATGATGGCGAGCAGCTGGGCATCGAGGACATGCGCATCGATGCGGACGATCTTGAGCAGCTCATCGCGCATGTCGTCGAACAGACGATTGCGCGTCTGCTCGAACTCCTCGTCGCTGCCCATATCCTCGATGCGATGGAGCTCGTCGAGCAGGTGGCGATGAACACCGGCGTAGGACAGCAGTGCCTGAGCATGCTCGGTCTGCGCATACTTATGAGGGTTGACGCTCACGTCGTTATGGACAAGCTCGCGTGCTGCATCGGTGAGTTCGGGGTGCGACGCCAGATAGGTGCGCTCCAGGTAGGCGGGGATGTAGACGCTCGGATCCATTAGAGGTCTCCTCCCTTAAACGGCAAGCCCTGCTCGGCCGCTCGCAGTATGCGCTCATCGATTTGGGAACGCACGATATCGTTGGTAGCGACCCAGGCGGCGAAGCTGGCGTTGTCGGGGGCGCCCAGGCCCTCCTGCAGTACCGGCGTCGCCTCGGACAGCGCAAGGACGAGCTCGTCGGTGGAGCCCACACTCACGTTGACGCGGGCATAGACGCCATCGGGAAACTCGGTTTGGAAGTAGAGTGCCTCGGCTGCGTGTGGGCACGAGCGTGCAAGGATGCGCAAGTAGTGCTCGGCGCCCTCGTAGTCCAGCTCGCGCCAGGCAGCGCTCATCAGCGCGATGAGCGTCCATGGGTCCAAGTCGCGCTCCGCGTCCTTGGGACGACGGCGTAGCGGCGTGTTGGCGAGATAGGGGACGGAGTGGGCAGAGCGAAAGCGCTTGAGCTCCTCGGCGGGGTATTCGAGCTTCGCCATGGCGAGCATCGCGGTGTGACGGACGCCGGCCGGATCGTTGGGGGCAAAGTCGAGGCTGCGGTTTGCGGCTTCGAGCGACATGCGATAGCGGCCGCTAATGAGGGCGCGCGACGCAAGGGCGGCAAGCCAGCGCAGGTAGGGGCGGCGCATAAGGTCGCCTGCGGCCTCACGCTCGTAGGGGTCCTGCGCCGAGGCGATCTTGAGTGCCAGGTCGTGCTCGACTTCATCGCGCTTGGATACCAAGTACTGTACGTACTCCTCGTTGGAGTTGGCGGTGAGGGCAGTCAGCATGCGCTGGGCATCCCAGTTGGTGGGGTCGAGCGCGGCTGCCTCGCGAAGCATATTCTCGGCAGCGGCCTCTTCTTGCTCTGCCTGGGTATCGTCAGGGATAAAGGGAATGCGGTAGTCGACAGCCTCGACCACCTTGGCAATGAGGTGCCCGGCGCGGTCGCGGTCGTGCACGATGAGCGGCGCGGGGTTGCGGGTGAATTGTTCCATCAGACGCTCTACGGCGGCACCGTCGGTGAGCGGGATATTGTCGCGGCGCAAGGCCTCAAGAACGAGGCGATGGCAATCCTCTTGAATGGGATCGAATGCCATGGGGCCTCCTTTGCTGCGGTTAGGGTTCAAATGTCTCTATATAAAGTTCTAGTTTACCCGCATGTGGCACACGGGGGGTGCCGCACTTGGACATGCACCTTTGCACCACGAAGACGGATGTCGCACAAATGTCGGCACCTTGGACGACCGAGTGGTATCACAGTGCCGTAAACGGTCGATTTTTGGCGGCGAACGGGGCACATTTTGGAGGGGCACGGCCCTGTCCGGGATATGTGGTCAACCCTGATAAAACGTTTGCCCAGCTTGGGAGTATGAATGCCCCACAAGGGTCTTTAGGGATAGAAAAAACGTTTCATCATTGTCGGCTTTAGGTGAATAACTGACCAACCAGAACGGTAAAATAATGTTTGTCTGAGCGTTGAGACGTTTGGACATCGCGCATTGTCGTCGCCGGCAACGCGCAAACCGGTCCTAACGGAGCCAATTGGGTGCTCCGTTATATACGCAAGTCTAAGAGGGGCTTGTTTAGGAGGCACAGTATGGGACGTTTTACCAATCCTCGCGATCTGTACTTTGGTGAGGGCGCTCGCCACGAGGTGAAGAACCTCAAGGGCAAGAAGGCCATCATCGTTTCTGGCGGCAGCTCTATGCGCCGCGGCGGGTTCCTGCAGGACGTTGAGGCCGACCTCAAAGAGGGCGGCTTCGAGGTCAAGCTGTTCGAGGGCGTCGAGTCCGATCCGTCCATCGAGACGGTCATGAAGGGCGCCGAGGCCATGCGCGAGTTCGAGCCCGACTGGATTATCGCCATCGGCGGCGGCTCGCCCATCGATGCCGCTAAGGCCATGTGGGTCTTCTACGAGTATCCCGAGGAGTCCTTCGATAACATCATCCAGCCGTTCAGCTTCCCCGAGCTGCGCCAGAAGGCTCACTTCTGCGCCATCTCCTCTACCTCCGGTACCGCTACCGAGGTCACTGCCTTCTCCGTCATCACCGACTACGCCAAGGGCATCAAGTACCCGCTGGCCGACTTCAACATCACCCCTGATGTCGCCATCGTCGACCCCGAGCTCACCTACACCATGCCCGCCAAGCTGTGCGCTCACACCGGCATGGACGCTCTGACCCACTGCATGGAGGCCTACGTTTCCACCTGCGCCTCTATGTTCACCGACGCCAACGCTCTGCACGGCATCCGCGAGATCGTCGAGTGGCTGCCCAAGTCCTATGCTGGCGACCATGAGGCCCGTCAGCACATGCACGAGGCTCAGTGCATCGCCGGTATCGCCTTCTCCTCGGGCCTGCTCGGCATCGTTCACTCCATGGCTCACAAGACCGGTGCTGCCTTCGAGAACGGTCACATCATCCATGGTGCCGCAAACGCTATGTACCTGGGCAAGGTTATCCAGTGGAACTCCAAGGATCCCCGTGCTGCCGAGCGTTACGCTTACGTGGCCAAGGAGATCCTGCACCTTCCCGGCGAGACCAACGAGGAGCTCATCGCCGCGCTCGTCCAGAAGATTCGCGACCTCAACGACCAGCTCAACATTCCGCAGTCCATCAAGGATTACGCGAATGGTGGCGTGAAGGTCGACGCCGAGAACCCGCAGATGGTCTCCGAGGAGGAGTTCCTCGCGAAGCTCCCCGAGATCGCCGCGAACGCCGAGCAGGACGCCTGCACGCCCGAGAACCCGCGTGAGACCAAGGCTGCCGACTTCGAGAAGATCCTCAAGGCCTGCTACTACGACACCGACATCGATTTCTAATCGACTCTTGTTATCGTAACGAGGGGCTCCGCACGTATCCGTACGGAGCCCCTTTCTTTTTTATTATTAGAGAATGGGATAGTTATGGCTGCAATTTTCAATAGCCCCAGCAAGTACATCCAGGGTCCGGACGAGCTCGCCAAGCTCGGTTCCTATGTCGAGCCGCTCGGCGCTAAGGCCCTCGTCATCGTGACGCCTTCGGGCAAGAAGCGCGTCGGTGCCAAGATCGAGGGCGGTTTTGCCGAGACCAAGGCCGAGCTGCTGTTTGAGGACTTTAACGGCGAGTGCTCCAAGGGCGAGGTCGATCGTCTGGTTGCGCTCGCTCGCGACAACGGTTGCGACATCATCGTCGGCGTCGGTGGCGGCAAGATCCTCGATACCGCCAAGGCCGTTGCCTACTACCTGGAGTCCCCGGTTATCATTTGCCCCACCATCGCTTCGACCGATGCACCGTGCTCGGCACTTTCGGTGCTCTACACCGATGACGGCCAGTTCGATAAGTACCTGTTCCTTAAGGCAAACCCCAACATTGTCCTGATGGATACGACGGTTATCGCGGCGAGCCCGGTGCGCCTGACGGTTTCCGGTATGGGCGATGCGCTCGCAACCTACTTTGAGGCACAGGCGACGCATGATGCCGACGGCGGCACCTGCGCTGGCGGCAAGGGCGGTATGGCTGGTCTGGCGCTCGCCAAGCTCTGCTATGAGACGCTCATGGCCGATGGCGTTAAGGCCAAGGTTGCGCTGGAGAAGGGTGCGCTCACGCCTGCCGTCGAGCACATCATTGAGGCCAACACGCTGCTTTCGGGCATTGGCTTTGAGAGCTCGGGCCTTGCTGCTGCTCATGCCATCCACAACGGTTTGACGATGCTGCCCGAGTGCCACGGCATGTATCACGGCGAGAAGGTCGCCTTTGGCACCATCGTCCAGCTGGTACTCGAGGATGCCCCGACCGAGAAGCTCGAGGAAGTCTTGGGCTTCTGCATTGAGCTGGGCCTGCCGGTCACGATGAAGGAACTTGGTGTTGCCGAGCTTACGCGCGAGCAGGCCATGATTGTTGCCGAGGCCGCCTGCGCGCCCGATGACACCATGTGCAACATGCCGTTTGAGGTGACGCCCGAGATGGTCGCAAACGCCATCCTGGGTGCCGACGCGCTGGGCCACTACTATCTCATGGATGAGTAAATCAAGCTAAGGAAGGGGCAAAGCCAGCAGATGGCTTTGCCCCTTTTTGCTATGGTGCAAAGGGGTCGGGTTGCTTTGCACCAATTGTTATTGATGAAAGGGCGGATTTTCGTATGGCGCTTCCCATGGTTTATGGCGGTCCCGGTCGGTATGTTCAGGGGCCGGGCGAACTTTCGCGTCAGGGCAGGTATCTGTCATGGTTGGGCTGCGCTGCCTATGTCTTGTTTGACCAGGGTACCGAGGATCGACTGTGCAGGCAGATCGTCGATGGATTTCTGGATGAAGATCTAAGTGAGCCGTTCTTTAAGATTTATGACGGTCCGTGTACGGAAGAGGCCGTTGCCGAAATGGCTAAGGAAGCCCAGGCTGAGTATTGCGACATGGTGGTGGGTATTGGCGGTGGCAAGATGCTCGATATCGCAAAGGCCGTTGCGTTTTATGCCGAGCTGCCGTTGTGCGTATGCCCCACGGCGGCCTCAATGGATGGTCCGTGCAGCGCGATTTCGGTGCTGTATCACGAGGATGGGTCGTTCGACCGCTACCTGATGCTCGAGAAGAATCCAGACCTGGTCGTGGTCGATACCAACGTGGTCGCGGCTGCCCCACTGCGTATGACGGTCGCCGGTATGGGCGATGCGCTGGCAACGTATTTCGAGGCGCGTTCGTGTGCCGCGGCGCACGGTACCAACGAACACGGTGGCGCGCCGGGGCACTTGGCCTTGGTTGCGGCTCGTGCCTGCTATGACACACTCATGGAGTGCGGCGTCGCTGCCAAGCGCGATCTCAAAAAGGGACGTATATCGCCGGCGGTTGAGCATCTGATCGAGTGCAATATTCTGCTCTCGGGCGTCGGCTTTGAGAGCGGTGGCTTGGCGTTGGCGCATGCCATCGCCAACGGTCTGACGATCCTGCCCGAGTGCAAGGCCATGCATGGCGAGGCCGTGGCATTTGGCCTGGTGGTGCAGCTGCGCCTGGAGCGTGCGCCCGAGCTTGATCAGGTGCTCGAGTTTTGCCAGCGCGTTGGTCTGCCGACGACGCTCGAGGAGCTGGGCCTTGGCGAGATTTCCGATGCCGACCTGATGAGCGTTGCAGATGCGGCCTTTAGAAACGAACGCAATATGGCTAACGAACAGGCCAAGGTGACCAGACAAAAGCTCGTGCAGCTCATGTGCGAGGCGTAGCTTGGCGCTTGATTGACCTTGTGCAATCGGGGCGGCGATAGGCCATGGGCTATTTGCCGCAAAGATGCTCCGCGTGTAATTTGCCCGAGGCGTGGGCCGATAGCGTATCATTATCTCTTGCTTGTTTGCACTGCTCAGGGAGGGGCCGCGCATGGCGCAGGAACACGATCTGTTTGATGATATTATCGAGATCAGCAAGGGTTTCGACTTTCTTAAAAACCCGCTTGGCGGTGTGACCGATGCACTCGATCCGTCGGCACCGCAGTGGAATCCTGCCGACTACAAGGAGCGTCCGCGCGGCAACACCATTCCGTGCCTGACCTGCAAAAACGAAAAGAGCGGCTGCACCGCGTGCATGGACGTGTG
>URFU01000100.1 GCA_900547125.1 uncultured Collinsella sp. | reverse complement strand
ATGCTTGCTGTCCTTAGCAAGAGATAGGGGTGTATTCCCTCAAGTGCCGTATAGAACAATTTTTTAACGCAGAAAAACGTCTTGGGGAAGGCGACCTCGACGTCAAACGTCGGGTCGTACTCGGTCATCGTCACAAAGTGCGAAAGCTTGATCTGCTCGCGCTCAAAGCCGTCGAACTCCTTGTCCGTGAACACGCGAGTCATCTGACGAGCGCGGTCGGGACGGAAGTTGAAGAAGATGGCCGCGTCGCCCTCGTGGATGCCCTCATTGTGGGCAGCGAAGGGCTCGACGAACTCGTCGCCGCGCGGATCCTTCTCGTAGTAGGCCTTGATACCGGCAACAGGGTCGGTATCGGCATCGGATGCGTTGACCATGACGTCGTAGGCGCGCTGGATGCGCTCCCAACGGTTGTCGCGGTCCATGGCCCAATAACGGCCCGAGACGGTGGCAACGCGAGCGTCGCAACCGGTCTCCTCGGAGATCTTGGCCAGGAAGGCGCAGAACTCACTCATGTAACCAGCACCGGACTGCGGGTCAACGTCGCGGCCGTCCATAAAGGCGTGGACGCGAACGGTCTTGACACCGTGCTCGGCAGCCATCTTGACCAGAGCCTCGACGTGGTTCATGTGAGAATGAACACCGCCAGGGCTCATAAGGCCCATGAGATGAAGAGTCTTGCCGTCAGCCTTGACATCGTCCATAGCCTTGACGAAAACCTCGTTCTTGGCGATGGAGCCGTCCTTGATGGCATTGTTGATGCGCGAAAGCTCCTGGAACACGATGCGGCCGGCACCGATGTTGAGGTGACCCACCTCGGAGTTGCCCATCTGGCCGTCGGGAAGGCCCACGTCCTCGCCCGAAGCACCGAGCGTGGTGTGGGGGTACTTCTCGTACAGGCTATCAAGGAAGGGCGTCTTGGCAGCGGCGACGGCGTTCTCGCCATCAGCCGGAGCAAGGCCGCAACCATCCATGATGATCAGGAGTGCAGGAAGATGACGCTGTGCCATATGTCCTACTCGCCTGCCTTGACGACCATAGAGGCGAAGTCGGCAGCCTTGAGCGAAGCGCCGCCCACGAGGGCGCCGTCGACGTCGGGCTTGGCGACGAGCTCGGCAATGTTGCCGGGCTTGGCAGAGCCACCATAGAGAACGCGGATGCCGTTAGCGAGCTCCTCGCCGAACATCTCCTTGAGGGTCTCACGGATAGCGCCGCAGACCTCCTGAGCGTCCTCGGCGGTAGCGGTCTTGCCGGTGCCGATAGCCCAGATGGGCTCGTAGGCGACGACGACCTGCTTGGGGCAAGTGATCTCGAGACCCTCGAGACCAGCCTTGACCTGGTTCACGACGTGCTCGACATAGGTGCCGGCCTCGCGGACCTCAAGGGACTCACCGCAGCAGAAGACGGGAACAAGACCGGCGGCAACGAGGGCCTTGGCCTTCTTGTTCTGATCCTCGTCGGTCTCGTGGAAGTAATCACGACGCTCGGAGTGACCGATGATGCAATAGGTGCAGCCAGCGGACTTGAGCATGTCGCAAGAGGACTCACCGGTGAAGGCACCCTTGGCCTCCCAGTACACGTTCTGTGCACCGAGAGCGATGGGGGCAGCCTGAATGCGGTCATGAACCGTGGTGATGTCGATGGTCGGAGGGCAGACGAGCACCTCGACGCCAGCCGGAACCTCGGGCAGAGCCTGGGCCAGCTCGTCGGCGAGCTTGGCGGCCTCGGCGACGTCGTTGTTCATCTTCCAGTTACCAGCGATAAGAAGGGTGCGATTAGGCATCGAGAAGCGCCTCCACTCCGGGCAGGGCCTTACCCTCGACGAGCTCCATGGAAGCGCCACCGCCGGTGGAGATCCAGCTCATCTTGTCGGCCAGGTTAAACTTGTTGACGGCTGCGACGGAATCGCCACCACCGATGATCGAGGTGCAATCTGCCTCGGCAACAGCCTCGGCGATAGCCTGGGTGCCGTGAGCGAAGTTGTCGAACTCGAAGACGCCCATGGGGCCATTCCAGAACACAGTCTTGGCGCCCTTGACAGCCTCGGCGTAAAGCTCCTCGGTCTTGGGGCCGATGTCCATACCCTCACGGTCATCGGGGATAGCGTCGGAAGCAACAACCTCGGGGACAGCGTCCTCGCCAAAGTGATCGGCAACACGGTTGTCGATGGGGAGCAGGATCTTGACGCCCTTTTCCTCGGCCTTCTTGAGCATCTCGCCAGCGCGCTCGACCCAGTCCTCTTCCTTGAGGGACTGACCGACGGACAGGCCCTGAGCCAGGAAGAAGGTGTAGGCCATGCCGCCACCGATGATCAGGGTGTCAGCGGAGTCAATGAGGTGATCGAGAACGCCGATCTTGGAGGAAACCTTGGAACCGCCGACGATGGCGACGAAGGGGCGCTCGGGCTCGGCGAAGATGCCGGTCAGCGTATCGACCTCCTTCTCGAGCAGGAAGCCTGCGACTGCGGGCAGGTAAGCGGCGGGGCCCACGACGGAACCCTGGGCGCGGTGAGCGGTGCCGAAGGCATCGAGAACGAAGACGTCACCATAGGAAGCGAGCTTCTTGGCGATCTCGGGATCGTTCTTCTTCTCACGCTTATCGAAGCGGACGTTCTCGAGAACGAGAACCTTACCCGGCTCGACGGCGGCGACAGCCTCGGCAGCCTTCTCGCCGTAGGTGTCGGCGACAAAGGCAACGTCAAGGCCAGAGAGCTCAGCGAGCTTCTTGGCGACGGGCTCGAGGGAAAGCTCGGGCTGGAAGCCGGTGCCCTCGGGACGGCCGAGGTGGCTCATGAGGATGACGCGAGCATTGTGCTCAACCAGATAGTTGATGGTGGGCAGGGCAGCCTTGATACGGGTGGTGTCGCCAACGACGCCATCCTTGATAGGCACGTTAAAGTCAACGCGGACGAGAACGCGCTTGCCGTCGACATCGATGTCGCGGACGGTCTTCTTGGTAAAGGCCATGTTTGCTTCTACCTTTCGTACGTGTCTGCCTCCCATTACGGCAGACGATTTCCTATAAAAAGGGCGCGACCCTAGGGTGTAAGCCCTATAAGGCCGCGCCCTTCTTTAGACGCTCAACGAGCTATTCGCTAAAAGCTAAATTAAGCAACGAACTTCTCGAAGTACTTGATGGTGCGGACCATCTGAGAGGTGTAGGAGTTCTCGTTGTCGTACCAAGAGGTGACCTGAACGAGGGTCTGGCCGTTGCCGAGGTCAGAGCACATGGTCTGCGTGGCGTCGAAGATGGAGCCGTGGGTCTCGCCGACGATGTCGCGGGAGACGATCTGGTCCTCGTTGTAGGCGAAGGTATCGGGGATGGTCTCGGCGTAGGCCTTCATGGCAGCGTTGACCTCGTCGACGGTGACCTTCTTGTCAACGACGGCGTAGAGGTTGGTCAGCGAGCCGGTCGGCGTCGGGACGCGCTGGGCGGCACCGATGAGCTTGCCGTTGAGCTCGGGGAGAACCAGGCCGATGGCCTTGGCAGCGCCCGTGGTGTTCGGGACGATGTTCTCGGAGCAGGCGCGGGAGCGACGGAAGTTGCCCTTGCGCTGCGGGCCGTCGAGCGGCATCTGGTCGCCGGTGAAGGCGTGGATGGTGGTCATGATGCCGGACACGATGGGAGCGAAGTCGTTCAGACCCTTGGCCATCGGGGCGAGGCAGTTGGTGGTGCAGGAAGCAGCGGAGATGATGTTGTCCTCAGCGGTCAGCGTCTCATGGTTGACGTTGTACACGATGGTGGGCAGATCGCTGCAGGCCGGAGCGGAGATGACGACCTTCTTGGCGCCAGCGTTGATGTGGGCCTGAGCCTTAGCCTTGCTGGTGTAGAAACCGGTGCACTCGAGAACGACGTCGACGTCGAGGTCGCCCCAAGGCAGGTTGTTGGCGTCGGCCTCCTTGTAGATCTTGATCTCCTTGCCGTCAACGGTGATGGAATCCTCGCCAGCAACGACCTCGTGATCGCGAGCATAGTTGCCCTGCGTGGAGTCGTACTTCAGCAGGTAAGCGAGCATATCGGGAGAGGTGAGGTCGTTGATAGCGACGATCTCGGAGCCCTCATGACCGAACATCTGACGGAAGGCCAAACGACCGATGCGACCGAAGCCGTTAATAGCAACCTTTACTGCCATTGTGTCTCCTTTCGTAAGGCCCCCGCAAGCTACAGCGCCTGCCGTTGAGGCCCACAAACTAACCACTCGCCTAATATACCTTTTTTTTGACTTGAATTTCACGAGAATGCTCGAAATTGAAAATCAAATTTGCGTTAAAACGTTTTAATGTATAAAACAGCAGTTCAACCCCTATATAAGCTGCCGCTTTAAACTACCTGCTTGCTTCAATGAGCTTTTCAAGGCGCAAAACACGGTGATACAGGGCCGACTTCGACAAAGGAGGGTCGGCCATTTCCCCCAAATCTCGCAGTGAGAGATCGGGGTAGCGCTCGCGTAAGTCACAAAAAACTGCCAGAGCATCCGGCAGCGTTTCGCGCAAACCGCGCCGATCAAGCTCATCGATGAGCGCAAGCTGATGTTGGGCGGCACCGGCACTTCTGGTCTGGTTGGCAAGCTCTGCGTTCACGCGACGATTCACGTCGTTCTTCACCAGCTTAACCGCGCGGGCCTCTTCAATCTCGGCAACGCTCAGCTTGGCGCCAATCAGCTGTAACAGACGTTTAATCTCCTCGGCACTCTTGATGTACACGGCATACGAGCCGCGACGCGCATTGACGCGGGCGTGAACTCCAATCTGCTCCAGAAGGTTGCAAAGTCCCTTTGCATACTCCTCGCCCTGAACCGCGATCTCCAAATGAAAATCGCCACGCGGGTCGGCAACAAAGCCTCCGGCAATCAGCGCACCGCGAATATAGGCGAGCCTGCAGCAAGGACGGGCGACGATGTGGCGCGGCACGCCCGCGACGAGCCCTCCCCTACGGTCGAGAATGCCCAGCAGCACCAGAGCCTTATCCAAATCGGGCTGATCGGGCAAGGTGATGAGATAGTTTCGCACCTTGTGCAGGACCGACTTACGAACCGTGAATTCGGTCTTGAGCTTAAGGATACGATGCGTCAGCGCAATCATCGTGCGCGCCACAGCACCCGTCTCGGTCGCGACCGTCAAGCGGTACCGTCCCGAGCCCGCCAGCGAAAGCGTGCCGCTCACACGCGTTAGCGCAGCAAGCGTCGACAAATCGCAGTATTCGCATTCTGGTTCGCAGCGCGCAAGCTCGTCACGCACCTCAGCGGTAAACGACATGTAAACCTATGCCTTCGTGTTGGCACGCGACAGGTCACGGTGGGAGATGCTCACATGATACTGAGCACCCTCCAGGTAGCGGGCCGTGGCCTCGGCAATGGCGACGCTACGGTGCTGTCCGCCTGTGCAGCCGATAGCGATGGAAAGCTGTGGCTTGCCCTCTGCGATATAACCCGGCATGACCGTATCGAGCAGCTGGGTCCAGGCCTTCCAGAACTCCTGGGTCTTAGGGTGGTCCAAGACAAAATCGGAGACCTTCTTATCGAGACCGGTCATGGTACGCATCTCGGGATCGTAGAAAGGATTGGGCAAGAAGCGCACATCGATCATGATATCCGCCTCGACGGGCATGCCATGCTTAAAGCCAAACGAGAACACGTGGACGTCCATAAGCTGCTGGTCGGACAGCTCGGAAAAAGCCATACGAAGCTTGTTACGTAAGGCAGAAGTGCGCAAGCGGCTCGTGTCGATAATCATATCCGCTCGATCGCGAACGCCCTTCAGCTGCAGACGTTCACGCTGAATAGCGTCGGCCGTGGTCTCCCCCGGCTTTGCAATGGGATGGCGGCGACGGTTTTCGCTATACCGGCGAATCAGTACCTCGTCAGACGCCTCGAGAAACACGATGTCGCAGCTCATCTCGCGCTCTTCCAGTGCGGCAACAGCATCGAGCAGTTCATCGAACAAGCCCTGGCTACGCAGGTCGCAGGTAACGGCAAGGTGCCTGCCCACGCCCGTATTGATGCCAACGAGCTCTGCAAGCTGGGCAATCAGGCGTGGGGGCAGGTTGTCGATACAAAAATAGCCCATGTCCTCAAACACATGCATGGCTTGCGTTCGGCCCGAGCCGGACATTCCGGTGATGATAACGATATCGGGGATACGCTCCGAGCGCTCCGCCGCATCCATGGCATCTCCCTTTTGCATGTGTGCCTCCTAAAATAAGCGCGGGACCCGGCCAGCGGATCCCGCGCGATCAATTGCCTTTATTGAGTATACCGCCCCAAGCGGATACGAGGCCCGTCTTACGCCTCAAGCGCAGCCTTGAACCAACTTGTAATACTCGTAGGGTGCGTAATGGCGGTGCCGACGACAACGGCCCACGCGCCGGCGTCGATTGCAGCGCGAGCCTCTTCGGGCGTATGTACGCGACCCTCGCAAATGATGGGAAGGCCGGGGAATTCCTCGGTCGCCTGACGCAGGAGCGGCAGGTCGGGACCATCGGCCATGGTGCAGTCGATGGCGGCGACGCCGTGAGAAAGCGTGGTGGATACCAGGTCAAAGCCCATATCAACAGCACGGCGAATGTCCTCGATGGTGGCACAGTCGGCCATCAGGAGCACGCCCTCCTCGTGCAGCGGGCGGAAGGTATCCTCGACCGTCTTACCATCGGGGCGCGGACGATCGGTGGCGTCGATCGCCACGATATCGGCACCGGCAGCAACGCAGGCGCGAGCGTGACGCAGCGTCGGCGTGATGTAAACGCCCTCGTGCCCATCCTTCCACAGGCCGATAACAGGAACCTCACAGCGGCCCTTAATGGCGGCAATGTCGGCAAGGCCCTGGCAGCGAATGGCGGCGGCGCCGCCAAGCTCGCAAGCGCGGGACATTTGAGCCATGGTCTCGGGCGTACGAAGCGGCTCACCCATATACGCCTGAACGCTCACGACGAGCTTACCCTTCAGGGATTGAATCAAAGGATCGACGGTCATAAGGCTGTAACCTTTCTCAGAACAGCCTCCCGAGGCATGTCGTCTCGGGAGGCTCCTACAGCAGATACGTTTACTTTAACGAAGCAAGAAGATGCTCAGCAGCACCGATGAGCGGCGCGTCGCCCTCCAGAGAGCCGATGAGGATCGGCGTGTCCTGAAGCGGGTCGAGCGCCTGGCTGGCATAGCCCTCGTGCACCGAGTCCTTCCACGTCTGTGAACGCCAATCGGGACCTTGGTGAATCACGCCGCCCGAAAGCACGATGACCTCGGGGTCCAGGATGTTAGCGAGCGAGCCCAAGCTGGCACCCAGCGCAAAGCCGGCGTCATGGATGACCTCGGTCGCCTTTGCGTCGCCCGCACGGCACAGGTCGTTCACGTCACGGCCGACCGAAGGACGGCTGGGGTCGACGCGGCCAAAACGCTCATCGTACATACGACCAATGGAAGTGCCCGAAGCAACCGACTCCAGATGGCCGGAACGCCCGCAGGCGCAGGGAATGCCGGCGGCAGCCGAGCACTCGATGTGGCCCATATGGCCGGCAGCACCATGGAAGCCCTGCATCACGCGGCCATTCTCGACATATGCGCCGCCGATGCCCGTACCGATGCCCAAACACAAGACGGAGAACTTGCCCTTACCGACGCCCCAGTGGGCCTCGCCCAGAGCATGAGCCTGCACGTCGCCTACAACGGCAACGGGAAGGCCGAGGTCCTCGCGCAGGCGCGGCCCCAACTGAACGCCGGACCAGCCGGGCATAATCTCATTGGCATACGCGATGGCGCCCGTCTTGGGGTCGACGACACCGGCAGCGCCGATGCCAACTCCGAGGACCTCGACATCGGGATTTGCTTCAAGAGCTGCCTTGATAGACGCCTCAATGCGCTGGAAGACCGCTTCGCCACCCTCCTGGGCCTCGGTGGGAACCTCAGCCTCAAAAACGGGATGGGGCACACCGCCGTCAGCCGGGTACTCCATGATGGCAGTCGCGATCTTAGTTCCGCCGATATCGACAGAGCAGACGTACTTGTTCTCCATGTCGTTCTCCTTCGGAGATAAAAAACAACTACAGGAAATGAAGGCGGTGTTATCGCCGCAACTTGGTAAAGGTTTCCCAGGTGCCCGAGGTTGGGGTGAAAGTGGTCGGGCGTTGACCTAATGGGTCACGCCCGACCACTTGAGCCCCAAGATCGGGTGCCTGGGGAAGTCACCGAGACG